>JALZKK010000065.1 GCA_030859285.1 Acidobacteriota bacterium
ACCTCGAAGCGCTCGGCCAACTCGCGCTGTGAGTGCTGGCGCTCGGCCAGCAGCAAGGGGAGCAAGGCCATGCGCTCGGTCAGTTCGCCTCTGTGGGACACGTGAAGAGCCTCCGCTGCTGTCATCAGCCAGCGAAATTAACACCGCAAACTTTCTCGGCGGTTGAAGTGGATTTTAACGATGCGGCTCACTTGAGGCGTGAAGCAACACAGTGAAGCGTAAGGAGCCGAACGCCTGTGAGACGGCGACAGCTTACCCTCCGGCACGGCTCGCCGTAAAGATAAATTTTTCGACGCAGGCGTGCCGTTGATTAAAGAACTGACGGGGAGAAAGGGAGAGGGGGAGAAAGGCAGATATTGTCTCTCTTCTCCCCGTCTCCCCCTCTCCCCGTCTCCCCCTCTTCACCCCGCAGTCGTCTCCCCGCCGAGCAGCGTGAGAACTTCGCCGGTGATGTAGCTCGAATCGGCTTCGGAAGCGAAGAAGACGAAGGCGGGGGCGATCTCTTCGGGTTGCGCGGGACGTTTCATCGGTTGTTCAGAACCGAACTCCGCGACTTTCTCGGCGGGCTGATCCGAAGGATTCAGAGGCGTCCAGACGGGCCCCGGCGCGACGCAGTTGACGCGGATGCCACGCCCCACCAAATTCTGCGCCAAAGATTTTGTGAAGGCATGGATCGCGCCTTTCGTGGATGAATAATCGAGCAATCCCTTGCTGCCTTCGAGTCCTGTGATCGAGCCGGTGTTGACGATTGAGCTGCCGCGCTTCAAGTGCGGCAGCGCGGCCTGCGCCATATAGAAATAACCGTAGATATTCGTCTTGAACGTTTGGTCCCATTGCTCCTCTGTCACTTCTTCGAGACTCTGCTGATGCTGCTGAAAGGCGGCGTTGTTGACGAGAACATCGAGCTGGCCGAACTCTTTAACTGTTTGTTTGACCGCATCGCGGCAGAACTGCGCGTCGGTCACATCGCCCGCGATCAAGAGCGCGCGGCGACCTTCCGTCTCGACGGCGCGCTCAGTCTCTTCGGCGTCCGACTGCTCTTGCGGTAAATAAATGATAGCAACGTCCGCGCCCTCGCGCGCGTACAGCACCGCCACCGCCCGACCGATCCCCGAATCCCCGCCAGTGATGAGCGCCACCTTATCTTGCAACTTACCCGCGCCTCTGTAGAGCGGCGCTTGATACTCAGGGCGCGGTCTCAACTTCGATTCGATACCCGGCTTCTCTTGATGCTGCGCCGGAAACGGTGGCATCGGCTCTTGTTGCTGCGATTGCGTGGCGGCCTTGCTTCTGGTCTTCTTCTGGCTGGCCTTGTTGCCCGCCGGCTTCGACGCGCCTTTCTTCCCGGCTTGCGCCTTCGTCCCGCCTTGAGCTTTCTTCGCAGACTTCTGTGCTGCTTTCTTCGTCGCCATGATTCTCAATCCCTTCCGTTTGAATTTTTGAGTGCGCGTGGACATTAGCACAGGCCGGCGGGCGGAAGTATCAACTAACTTTGTCTTTTTCGTGGAGAAGCAACGCAAGCTATGTGCGGGGCGGGCGCGGATGCAAGCGCCGGACGTAACGTCGGTAAGCAGCAATTTCTTCATCAACCCGCGCTTGGTCCCATCCGAGGTGTTCCCGCCCGATACGCGCAGCGGCGACGGCAGCATTCAGGCCGACTGTGCTATTCAATCCGACCATCGTTCGCCGCAACAGACAGTCAGCGAGCGTCTCGGCCAGTTCGTTTTGAAATGAGAAGACGACTTCAGCGGCAATCGCTCCTGTCTCTTCGTCGAAGATTTCCCGGAGCGTCGGGCGCGCGTCGCACAACTCTAAAATCTCGGCGGCACGCGCGCCATAGACGCGCAACAAACGTTCGTTAATTGGCGGCGCGAGCGGACTATGTGCCGCGAAGTGCTCTCCATAATCCGCCATGTTTCCGCAGGGCGCTCCGGGCAACGGCGCGAAGGCGGTTGTCATCAACGGCGACGAACGGCGCAGTTTCTTGAACAGCAGATCAACTGTCTGCTCGGCGAGATGGCGATACGTCGTCAGCTTGCCGCCGACGATGGAGATAAAACCTTCAACGGCGGGCGTGTGATCGTGTATGAAGTGGCGGCGCGTGACCCGGCCCGCTGTGCCGTTTGACTTGTAAGCGAGGGGCCGAACGCCGGAATACGTGTAGAGAACTGAGTCGCGCGTGAGCTTCGCCGCCGGGATGACGCGGTTCGTCTCGCGGAGCAAATACTCGATCTCATCTTCATCAGCCGCGACTTCATCAAGCTCGCCCGCGAAGCGCGTGTCGGTTGTTCCGATCAGATATTTGCCGTTCCACGGGATGATAAAGAACGGACGGCGGTCTGCCGCCGCTTCCGCATAGAGCGCGCATGGCGGCGCGCCCGGAAATGGCTCGACGACGAGATGGCTGCCTTTGGTCCCCCCAATCAATTGCGGCGACGCGCACGGCACACACGCGACGACTTCATCGACCCATGGCCCGGCCACATTCACGACGACCGCACCGTGCGCTTGATAAGTTCCGCCATCGATCAGATCGACGAATACCACACCACAGACCGCTCCGCTTTCAACCAGACCGCGCTCGACGCGCGCGTAAGTCAAAATTGTCGCGCCGCGTTCACGCGCCGACAACACATTCTCCACAACGAGCCTTTCGGCAAACTCAACCTGTGCGTCGCAGTAAAGAGCCGCGCCTTGTAAGCCTTCGCGCATGAGTCCCGGCGCGCGCTGGAGCGTTTCTTCGCGTGACAGCATCCGATGACGTGCGAGCGACTTGTCGAACGAAAGTAAATCGTAGGCCCACATCCCGGCGCGGATCGCACGCCACGTGCGCGCGCCGCCCGCATACACGGGGACAAGCATCAGCAACGGCTTGACCAGATGCGGAGCTGCTCTCAACAATTGTTCGCGCTCGCGCAGAGACTCCCGCACCAATTTGATCTCGCCATGTTCGAGATACCGCAGGCCGCCGTGAATTAAGCGGGTGGACCAACTCGTCGTCCCGCCTGCGATGTCACCCTTGTCGAGCAGCAAGACGCGCAAGCCCCGCATCGCCGCATCACGCGCGATGCCCGCGCCGTTAATCCCTGCGCCGATGATGATCGCGTCGAAGATAGTGTCAGCGCTGGCGGAGAGACTTTCACGCATGGCTCTATCGTTGGTAATAGCGAGCGGTGTTGACGCTGACGGCAGGAGAGTTCACGCTGGAGACGCAAAGGGCGCAAAGAGTTGAATCATTTCTTCGCGCCCTTTGCGTCTTCAGCGTGAAACATTTTCGGCTTCGCTAATGCTGCAAAGTCTTCCACACGAACATCAACGCCGGCTCACTCCGCTCCACGAGAAAGGACCAGCCGTGTCCGCCCGGTGCGATTGTAAACCCGTGCGCGATGCCGGCGGCTGTCAGCGCCTCGTCTAATTTTCGATTACCCGCCTCGAAGCCGTAACGATCCGCATCGCCGACATCGAAATAGATTTTCAGACGCTTGATTCGGCCTGCATTCGCCTTCGCCAAATGCAGCGGGCTGTTGGCTTGGAAGTACGCGGCGTCGAGCGGCTGGCCGAAAAGTTTCGTTGCCAACGAGTAGCGATAATTAGCGGCACGCTGCTCTGGCGAGGACGGGGCTTGCGGCAGTTCATCGAAGAGCGCGGCGCTGTGCGCGGCGACGCCCGCGAAAAGTTCCGGGCGCTTGAAAGCGATCAGCAGCGCGCCGTAGCCGCCCATCGAGATGCCTGCGATGACGCGGCTCTCAGGCTTTGCCATTGTCTGGTACTTCGCATCGATGAACGGCAGAAAATCTTTCACGATGGCGTCTTCGTAACGCGCGCCGTCTTTGGCATTGAGGTAAAAACTATTCGCCCCGTAAGGCGCGGCGACGATGAAATCACCGATCTTTCCGGCGGCGCGCAGGGCTTCCAGCTTGCCCTCCATGCAATGCGTTTCCCAATCGCGCTCGTCGTTGTTCAAGCCGTGCAGAAAAATGACGAGGGGAAATCGGCGCGCCGTTTCCTTGTCATATGCAGGCGGCAGCGACACCGCATAGCGCACGCTCCGGCTCAGACTCGCTGACGGAAACTCGCCATATTCGATCCGCCCGGCGAAAGAGTTTTTGGATTGAGCCGGAGAATTCGGCGGGATCGTCTGTGTGGCAGGCTGCGCTGGCGACGGCGTTGACAGCGCCAGCATGGCAAGGACTACAAGAAGAAAGGGTTTAACAAGAAAGACTTGGTAATGGCTCAATCGGGGGAGCGGGGCGGAAACCCGCGCGTCAGCAAGGGCGCTCGGCTTGCGCCCTCCCGCACGGTCGGGCTTCTGACTGTCTCTCCACCTTGAACCACTACCAAAGATTTTTGGGCCGCAGAGCTGCAAAGCAAAACTCAAACTGTCACTTCTCCTTAGTGCGTTCACGCTACGGCTTGACCGAAGGTTTTGACGGAAAATGGTTCAACCCCAAGCGCGCGGCGGTGCGGTCGCTCAGGTCGATCATCGTGGCCCCGTTGATCGCGGCGGCGATACAGATCGTCTCGCTGATCTCTTCCTTCGTCGCGCCCAAAGCGAGCGCTTTCTTCATATGCCCGTCGATGCACCCTTCGCACTTCGCGACGAGCGAGGCGGCAATCGAGATCAACTCCTGCACCTTCGGATCAAGCACGCGCGTCTCCGGGTTGTAGTACAGCTCTTTGTAATACGCGCCATAAACTTTCTTCATGCGCGGTTCGAGCATTGAATAAGAGTTTGACGGCTCGTCCGCCGTCGTCGGGATCAGATCACCGTTCGACTCCGCGACGGCCACGCTCGAAGCGCCGGTCGTCGCCACAGCCTTCGGCGCTTCCAAATCTTTGTCTGCCATGCAACTTCTCCTTCTTTCAATTGCGGATTGTGGATTGCGGATTAGAAGACAAGTCATCTTTCATTCCGCATTCCGCATTCCGCAATTAGTTCAGCGTCAGCGTCTCAGTCAGCATTCGATCTCCGTAGTGGAGTTTGAGCAGCACGTCTTTGCCTTTGCTGTCGAGGGCGACTTGGAGGTGATCGATCATCGGCGCGCCTTTGGCGAAAGTGGCGGGCCTCTGGCTGATCACTTTGGCGTCCGCCGGTGTTTCGACGAAGACGTTGCCGGCCTTGAGAAATGTGCCGCCTTCTGCGGCCGGCTTAAAGGCCGCGATGGAGACGGTCATCGGCGAATTCTTCGATGGATTCTTCGGCGTGATAAAGACGACGTAATCGCCCGGCTCCAACTTTTTGCCATCGTGTGTCGCGGCGTGCGCGAGCGTCAGATGCGCGACGGGCCACGAGCGCGAGCTGTAGTAACCGCTGTTGCGCGGATCGACGCCGCTTTCGATATAGCCGAAGGTCGCCTCGCCCCACGGCAAATTGAGGTAACGCACCGAGACGGCGTTCTTCATCCCGCTGTGATCGACCGTCGCGGTCTGCACTGTCGTCTGCTTGCGCTTGTCCATCCCCTGCGCGAAAGCGCCCGTCAGCGAGAGCGAGAGCAGCACAGCCAGCGACAAAGTCTTGATGAGAGAGCGAACGAGAGTTCTGTTTTTCATGTTACCGGAAACCTTTCTGTGAAATTGAATGATCGACGTTGCGAATGTTGTTTGATACGCGAGGGTGGCGGCGACGGTTTCACTGTGGGGGACGCTCGGCATTGGCGGCGCGCTGCAAAAACTCGTCAACCGCATCCACGTAAGCCGCCTGCGCCCTCTCGCTCGCGGCCTCGTCTTCGTCGTCGAGATCGAACGCGCGACCGTGCCGCGCGCCTTCGACGATCAGTTTACTTTTCAACGGATGCTGCGCCGCCGCGTAGAGCGGCTCCAACACCGTCGCATTCGGCATTCGCTGATCCGCCGTGCCGCCGATGAACAAAACGGGACGGTCGATCTTTTGCACGGCGCGCAACAGATCGAAATCGCCGGGCGCGAAATTGAGCCGCCAAGCAGTGAACTTTATCAGCAGCGTCGCGAAAGGAAAAGCGGGCAACGGCGTCAGCCCGATATGATGCCGCACCGTGTCCGCGAACGACAGGAAGCTCGATTCAGCGATGACGGCGAGCGGCTCATTTTCCATCTCAACCGCCGCCAACAGCGTCGCCGCCGCGCCCATCGAGATGCCCATCAGCGCGATTTTGTTGTCCGGCGCACGCTCTCGTGCGAAGCGCGCTGCCGCCGCCACGTCGCGCCGCTCGTCAAAACCGACGGTCGAAAATTCCGCGCGGCTCTTTCCGTGCCGCCGCAGATCGTAAAGTAAAACGTCGTAGCCGCGCCGCCACAGCGCGACGCCGCGTTCCAGCATCTCGTAGCGCGAGCGAAACAACCCGTGCGTCAACACAACCGTGATCCCCTTCGCGCCCGCCTCGTTCGCTGGCAGATACCAACCCGACAATTGAATGCTGTTAGCGGAAGTGAAAGTCACGTCCTCATACGTCGCGCCCAATTGCGCCGGCGTGTCTGTGCGCTCACGCTCGCCCGGTCTGGTCCCCGCCTTCGTGATCGCGAAGCTCAACAACCACGTCAGCCCCAACACAATGAGCAACACGGCGATGAGCGAGATTATTGCAAGCCTTCGTAGATAACGACGGCCTTTCGATTTTTTCTTCGTCAGTTCATCGTCCGCCGCGCGCTCCTCGTGCGGCTCTCGCAGCCTGCGGATCGTGAACCACGCGCCGAGCGTCAATACCGCGCACAAGGCCGCGACGCCCGCCAGCCCGTAAGCCGGATAGAGTCGCGCGCCAAGGGCGACCGCCGCTGCGATGCCGAGTTGCGACGCGCCGTTTCGCAGAGCGATGTACGTCGCACGCTCCGCCGAAGGGACCAGTTCCGTGACGAGCGCTTGCAACGGCGCGACGCGCGATGCGGCGACGAACGCCGTCACGCCGATCACGATCCACAAAGGCGCGCCCCAATTGAACGTCGGCACAAGCAGCAGCGCGACCGCCATCGAGAGACTACCCACGATTGCCACGCGCCGTTTGCCGTATTTGTCCGCGAGCAGTCCGCCCAACGCACCGCCCGCCACTGCGCCGAGACCGGCGACGGCATAGAGCGTCCCGACCTCACGCGCGCCTGCGCCAAAGGCGTCCGCCAGCCACGCGCCCAAGTAAGTCGTTAGTCCGACCAAGCCCCCAGAAACAAAGAACGCGCTGACGATTCCCATCCGCGTCGAGCGCGTCCGCATCGCTAATCGCCACAACGCACCGAGCGACCCATGATCAGCGCCACTCTCAAGATTGGTCCCCTGCCCATAATCGCGCGTCGCTCCATCTGTTCTCTCCACTCTTTCAGACGCTTCCACCACAGTCAACGGAAACAAACGCACGAGCAGACCCGCCAACGCCACCAACACTGCCGCGCCGACGAAGACTGCGCGCCAGCCGAAGCGCCCAGCCACAAACGCGCCCAGAGGCACACCCAACACCGGCGCGAGGAAATAACTGATCGCCACGCCGCTCATCTGTCGTCCGCGCCGCGCGTAACTCGAAGCATCCGCCAACGCCGCAATCGCCAACGCCGAAACTAACCCGCCCGCCAAACCCGCCAACGCCCGCGCCGTCCAGAAGAGCATCAAGTTCGTCGAGACCGCTGCGAGCAGATCAGCCGCGACGAACACACCCGCCGCCAACGGCAACCACCCTGCCGGGCGCAACGTACGCGAGTATCTCCCCAACAGCAGCGCAACTGCCGCCGCCGCCAACGAATACAGTGTCACGC
>JALZKK010000113.1 GCA_030859285.1 Acidobacteriota bacterium
CGAGTATGCGACCCCTTCAGGGTCAGAAATCTCATTCGCCGCATTCGTCGGGCGTTGCCCGACGCTATTGAACTTATCCCCTTCGGGGAACAGAACTTTTAAGACCGGCTCTTAACGCCGTCACATCCCCCGCGCGTACGATCTTGATCTCACCCGCACTCGTCTCGACGCGCAACGCGCCGTCTGGCTCAAGGCCGCGCGTCGTGCCTGCGACCACTTCGTCGTTGAGCGTGACGCGCACAGGTCTCCCTTCCGCGTAAGATGATGCGGTGGCCCACGCGCGCAAGATGGCCGCCGGTCCGTCCGCTTCGTGCAACTCTGCGTAACGGCGCGCAAGATGTCGCACGAGCGGGCGCAAGATCGTCTCGGCATCCGGCGTGCTGCCAATCGCGGCTTCGATTGATGTCGCCGTCTCGCGCAGATGCGGCGGCAAGGCGCGCTCACTCAAGTTAATGCCGATGCCAACGATGGCGGTGCGCCCGCTCTCAGTCTCGATTGTCTCGGCGAGGATGCCGCACAATTTCAAGTCGTTCACCAACAGATCGTTCGGCCACTTGATGTCGGCCTTGAGCGCGCAGGCTTCCTGCACAGCGTCGCGCACGGCGATTGCCGCCATCAACGTCAACAGCGACCAGCAACTCAGTGCCAGACGCGGGCGTAACACGATGCTGAAATATAATCCCGCATCTTTCGGCGACAGCCAATCACGCCCCTGCCGCCCGCGCCCCGCCGTCTGCTCGCGCGCCATGACGCACAAACCTTCCGCCGCGCCCTGCATCGCTTGGCGCGCGGCTTCCGTATTGGTCGAAGGCAGCGAATCGAAGCGCAGAATAATCAATGGCAATGACCGGCTCATGTGTGTGCAGGATCGCGGCCCAGAGCGGGCAGGGCGCGCAAGCGCTCGCTGGTTTCGAGACTGACCGTGATGATTCGCCCAATGATCCGTTGTGGGGAAATAGGTCTTGCAGGAAACAAGCTAGTACGGTAGCGTTGCGCCGTCAAGATTAAAGGCATCAGACTCACGCAAAGCAGAGCATGAGTCACGAATAAACCGAGAATCAGCACACATGAAATCAATGCTCAACTCTGATTGCTGATTCATTCGTGAACATTCGTCTTTCTTCGTGGCAAATATTCCTTTTCTGCGTAAGGATGCAGGACATGAATCGTGAAAAACTCCGCCGCTGGGAAATTCCGCTCATTGCTCTGTTAATTATTTTCGGCTCGGCTTTCCTGCTCAAGATGGCTTACATGCCGCTCCTGCTCTGCTCTGCGCTGGGCGCGGCTTATCTCGTCGCGGTGTATCTGTTCGTGCGGGCGCGCTACGGCATCGAGATTCCGCTCATCCTGCTGCTGCTCGTCTTCGGCGGCGTCCAAGTGGATGCGGTCGGCAATTTTTTTCGGATGTACGGACGGAAGTTTGGTCCCCTCGACTACGACGAGTTCGCGCACATGGCCGTGCAGGTGTTGACGACGCCGCTCGTCGTCTGGCTGCTGCGCGAAGCGCTCAAGAGATTCGGTTATCCGCTGCCGCTCGGCCTCGTCACCTTCTTCGCGATCACGACGATCTTCTCGCTCTCGGCCTTTTACGAAATAATCGAGATGTGGGACGAGTTGTATTTCGGCGGGCAACGCATCTGGAGTACGCACGACGCGCCCAACGATCTGCAATGGAACTTCGCCGGCATCCTGCTCGGCGCAGCGCTCGCCTATTTCGTCTTGCGGCGTGAGGAGCAACCGACAGTCAAACAGGCCGCGGGACTGGCTTAGGAAAATGATGAATAATGAGCGCGGAATGATGAACGAAAGACAAGTGGTTTTAATTCATCATTCATCATTCCGCATTCATCACTTCTTCTACTGCCGGTATTGCGCGTACATGGCGTCCATGCGCGCAGACTGTCCGGCGGTGAACTCGAACATGCAGAAGTCGTCCACGTAGTCCATAAAGTTGGTGATCGGATCGAGTCCTTCAGCCCGGCAGGTATCACGCCCGCTGGGGCAGCCGAAGGCCGGCGAGCGTTCTGCCGGCGTGTCGGCGATGTCGTCGTTGTTTTTCGAGCAGCCGCCTTGAAAAGTGTGATAGAGGCCGAGCCAGTGGCCGACCTCGTGCGTCCCCGTGTCGCCTTCGTTGTACGGCGCAGCCGAGCCGCCCGGCAAACTGGAGAACAGGCAAACCACGCCATCATCCGACGGTTGGCTCTGGTAGCTCCACGGGAAAGTAGCCCATCCCAAGAGACCTCCGCCCGGATTGTTCGTATAAAAGTTCAGCGCGTCCGCGCCGCCGAGACGCAAGGCCGCTTTCATCTCGCGCTCCGCTTGCGTGCCGATGGAAGCGGTGTACCAAGTGGCGTTGGTCGTGCGGTCAATGCCGGCCAACACAAATTGGAAGGAAGTCCCCGCGCCGCCGGTCGCGCTGCCGAAGGCTTGGTTTAAGACATCCACCTGCCGCCGGAGCATCCGATCCGGCACATTGCCGTCTGCTAATTTCGTTCCGACATTGATCACGTGGAAATAGACGGGGATGGTGACAGAACCGGCGACGAGCGGCGCGGCGTTCTGCCGGTTCGCTTTGAAGCGTTCGAGCGCGGCCTGCACTTCGGCGGACTTGATCTCGTCCGGGTGTTTTGTGGCGCAACGCGCGCCGCTTTCAATGAACGCCTCTTTGTCGCGCCACGTCTTGCCGCTGAGTTGAAAAGGAACATCGCTCGACGCATCTTTTTGCGCGCCCGCCATATTGCCGCGCGCATCTTGGGCGTGCGCGTTGTTGGACGGCACGGGCGGCGTCAGAGCTAACGCCACAACGAAGACAGAGAGGGCCAGCACAACAATGAATTTTCTTTTCATAGAACTTCCTCCGAAAGATTGACGCCACAGGAAAGAGATTCTCTGCGAGAGAGAGCAGTTGATGAGATCGAACATCAACGAGATATTCGCGCTACTGAGTGAGCGCACATTAGCTTTTCATCTTTGAAAAGTCAACGAGCATCTGTCTCTCGTTGTTTGCCGCCGTAGCGCCGTCTGCTTTTTGCAACAGACTTTCCTTTTCGCTAATCTGTGGCGCAGACGTGTCCGACTAATTGCGCGAGAGGAGACCCGCAACCCATGAAACTTGCTCTTGTTATTGTCGTCTTGATGGCCGCTTTGCTTTTCACACTTTCTTGTCAGCGCGCGGCGTCTGATTTTCCGGCGGGAACTATCGTTGATCTTTCGCACCCTTACGACGCCGAGACCGTCTATTGGCCGACCGCTGAAGGCTTCAAACTCGAAAAGGATGCTGAAGGCGTGACTGAGAATGGCTATTACTACGCGGCCAATCGTTTTTCAACCGCCGAGCATGGCGGCACGCACATTGATGCGCCCGTTCATTTCGCTGACGAGCGGCACACCGTCGATCAGATTCCGCTCATGCAACTGTTGGGAGCCGGTGTCACCATCGATGTCACGCAACAATGCGCGGGCAACCGCGATTACCAGATCAGCGTCGCCGACTTCGAGAAATGGGAGGCGGCGCACCGACAGATTCCGCCAGACGCAATCGTGCTGCTCCGCACCGGCTTCGGCCAGTTCTGGCCCGACCGCGAAAAATACATGGGGACCAATGAGCGCGGCCCAGCGGCAGTCGCCCAACTCCACTTCCCCGGCCTGCACCCGGAAGCCGCCCGTTGGCTCGTCGCCAATCGCCGGATCAAAGCCATCGGGCTAGACACGCCGAGCATCGATTACGGCCAGTCCACGCTGTTTGAGAGTCACCGGATTTTATTTGACAAGAACATCCCGGCTTTCGAGAATCTCGCACACCTCGATCAACTACCGCCCACTGATTTTCACATCATCGCACTGCCGATGAAGATCAAGGGCGGCAGCGGCGGCCCGCTGCGCGCCGTCGCCATTATCCAAAGTAAGTAGGAATGGGTAATGACCCTTTTGTTCGTGAAGCAGTTTTTCATGCCCGTGAACATTAGTTGAAAAAGGTCTTTCACGAATAAGCGGGTCACCACCTGAAGGCAGATGAGCCGTTTTTGATTCCTGCCTGAGCCTTGAAATTTCGACGACTTATTTGCACAATGCAGCCGTTCGTTGCAGGCTCATTCGGAGGCAAGAAAATTAGATACATAGATTTATTGGTTCCTCGCTGTTTCAAGTGGGTAGCTTAAAGTCCAGCTTGCCAGCAATCAGGTATGCCATCGTGATCAGATTCTTGGTCGTGCGATAGCCACGCGCTCGCGCCTTTGCTGCTTGAAGC
>JALZKK010000166.1 GCA_030859285.1 Acidobacteriota bacterium
GGCGAATACTGCCCGTCGTCTTTCCGACGCTCCCTGTGAAAAGGCATAATCGGAATTCTGTTCCAAAAGTCCAAATGCGTTTCAGTCATCATCCTCACGTCGCTCGTCGTCAGGTTTTCAAATAATAAGATTTCAAAATCAGCGGTGGCGAACTCTGCCGAGCGGTCGGAGGATACGACTGATGATGCTGCGCGCTTCAGGCAGTTTGAGCAGTGATGTGACAGCGAAATAAGAGAGGCCGTATGGGATAAGCACTGCGACCGCCATGAGGAATGGTTGGAGTTGGCCGATGGTGAGCTTGAGCGCCCACCCGACGGCAGCCGCCACAATCACGGCCAGCCACAGCCGTGCGGTGAAAGAGAGCGGTAGTCCCGTTTTCCCGATGCGGCGATTGAGCGTGCGGCGGAGTAGGAAAAATTCGACCCAGCCGGCGACGCCTGCGGCGACTGTCAACCCGGCGGCTCCCCAGCGCGCTTCAATGCCGATGGCCGGCGCGAGCAGGATGCCGCACACGTAGCCGAGAATCACTCCCAGCGTGACGCGCAGGACGGCGAAACGCAGCGGCGTGCGCGTGTCGTGCAGCGCGTAATAAGTTGAAGCGTAGAGCCGTCCTAGCGTCGAGGCCAGCAGTCCGACGGATGAGCCAGCAAGGATCGCCCAGACATAGCGCGTGTCGCCACGTGTGAATTCTCCGGTCTGGTAAAGCACGCCGACGATCACATCTCCCAACGCAAGAAAAGCCATCGACGAAGGCACGACGAAAAACGCGATTTGCCGCAATCCCGCGTCCAGCCGGCGGCGCAAAATTGCCGCCACTTCCTCGGGGTTCCCCATCGCGCTCGACATCGCGGGCAGTTCAGCCGCCGACACTGACATCCCGAAAAGACTGACGGGCAGCGTGTAGATGCTCTGCGCGTAAGTGATGGCTGCGACCGCGCCGGTCGGCAGCAAACTCGCCAGCATCGAATCGACGAACGCGCTGATCTGCACCACACCGCGACTGATGAAGACCGGAAAGAAATTTCGCAGTACCGTCCGCACATGCGTCGAGGAGTAATCGAGGACCGGGCGGATGTGTTTGGCGAGACGAAAGACGGTCGGCAGTTGGACGCCGAACTGCAACGCGCTGCCGATGACCGATCCCCACGCCGCATAGACCGCCAGAGAAGATTGCCCGACGCGCCCGCCGAAGAAAACGAGCGCCGAGATAATCGACAGATTCCAAACGACCGGCGCAGTGTACGAAAGGAAAAAACGGCGGTGGCTATTGAGGATTCCGAGACACCATGCCGAGAGAACCAACAAGCCCGCGCCGGGGAAGAAAATTTTGATCAGTTGCGTCGCCAACTCGCGCCGCTCGCCCTCGAAGCCGGGCGCGATGATCGCGACCAAGTACGGCGTTGCCAGCACGCCGAGCAGCACGAGCAGCGAAGTGACGAGCGCGAGCAGCGCGAAGATCGCGCCGGCCAGCCGCCCGGCTTCCCGCTCGTCGTGCCGCGCGAGCAAATTGGCATAAACCGGGATGAACGACGCGGAGAGCGCGCCTTCGCCGAAAACGTTTTGCAGGAAGTTAGGAATTCTGAATGCGGCATCGAAAGCATCTTTGGCGGCGGAGTTGCCGAAGTAATAGGCAAACACTCGCTGGCGGATTAGCCCGACGATGCGGCTCAACAGAATCCCTGCGCCGACGAGGAAAGCGTGCTTGCCGATGCCTGCCGGTTCGCGCTGGCCTGCGGCTCGATCACTTGGCGATGCAGTTGGCTCGACGGAGAAATCGCCGGTCGCCTCGCCAAACTGAGCCAACGTCTCGCCGGCGATCTTGCTGGAGTCGGCTGGCGTCTCTAATTCGACGGGCGGCTCTGCAGAAGCAGATTGTGTTTGCGGGTCGGGCGAGTCGGGCGCGGATTGCGCGCCGGGCGTGGCTGAAGAATGTGAATCTTGTTCGCCTTCTGGCTTTGCAGTCATGCGATGTGCTTACAACTCGTAATCTTTGATCTTCGTGAGCAGTGTTTTGTAACTGACGCCGAGCGTTTCGGCAGTGCGCGTTTTGTTGTTGTCGTGTGCGCGCAACGCTTCGGCGATTTTTTGTCGCTCCACGAAGCGCACAACTTTGTCGGTCGCTTCTGAGAGTGTGCCGGACAAGTCGAGCGCGCCCAAAGTCTCGGACTGAGTTTTGCTGTCGCGCGCTTGAGCGCCGCCAAAGTTGAGGCCGAGATCGCGCGCTTCGAGTTGCGGCGAATCGGCGAGGATGCAGGCGCGTTCGATGGCATTCTCTAATTCGCGGACGTTGCCGGGCCAGTGATAGTGCTGAAGCGCGTCGATGGCTTCGTCGCTCAAAATCGCTGCTTGTTTGCGTAACTCTTTGCCGAATTGTGCGGCGAAGTGGCGCGCGAGCAGCAGCACGTCGTCGTCGCGCTCGCGCAGCGGCGGAATCTCGATAGGAAAGACGGCCAAACGGAAAAAGAGATCGCGGCGAAACTCGCCGGCTTCAGCCGCGCCTTGCAAATCGCGGTTGGTCGCCGCGACGATCCGCACATCCACCGGGACAGGCACGCGCCCGCCGATCCGATCCACGATTTTCTCTTCGATGGCGCGCAAGAGTTTGCCTTGCGCGTTCAAAGGCAGTTCGCCGATCTCGTCGAGAAAGACCGTCCCGCCGGAAGCCAGCTCGAACTTGCCGGGCCGCCGCTCGGTCGCGCCGGTGAACGAGCCGCGCTCGTGGCCGAAGAGTTCGGATTCGATCAGCGTTTCGGGAATGGCGGCGCAATTGATCGCGACGAAGGGTTGGTCCCTTCGCGGCGAGAGGTGATGGACGGCGCGTGCGAATAATTCCTTGCCC
This sequence comes from Acidobacteriota bacterium, assembly GCA_030859285.1. Lineage (GTDB taxonomy): Bacteria > Acidobacteriota > Blastocatellia > Pyrinomonadales > Pyrinomonadaceae > JACCRA01. The sequence goes on from JALZKK010000166.1 coordinate 2,840, forward strand.
GTGCCGGACTCGCCGAGCAGCAGCACAGTAGCGTCCGTCGGCGCAACGCGCTGCGTCTCCGAGACCGCGCGCTTGATCGCCGCCGACTCTCCGATGATGCGCGGGAAACCATAGCGACGCGACCATTCCTCGCGCAGCAGGACGTTCTCCGTGCGAATGCGCGCCTGCTCAAGCGCGCGCGCGACGAGCAGCAAGAGGTGATTAGAATCAACCGGCTTTTGCAGAAAATCGTGTGCGCCATCCTTCATCGCTTGCACGGCTTCGTCAACTGAGCCGTAAGCCGTCATCACGACGACCGGCGTTTCCGCATCGGCGGCGCGGGCGGCGCGCAACACGTCCAAGCCTGAGCCGTGCGGCATCCGCAGATCGGTCAAGACGAGACGAAAGCGCGTGCGCGCGATCTCCGCGGCGGCGGCGCGCGCGTCGGCGCACTCACACACGCTGTAGCCCGCGTTCTCCAACGTCAGACGCAACACACGTCGCAAACTGTCTTTGTCTTCGACGAGCAGGATGTCGGGATGCTCAACGCCTTTCGGCATCATAAAAGTAGGGCTGAAGCTCACGGCACATGTTGCCGCACGACAGGCGAACGGGCAGAGAAAATTATTTTGAGAAACGACGATGCCAAGCAGTCGGATGGTAGCGATGCGTTCGGCTGACTGTCAAGCAACTGCATTTCATCCTTTGTAGTGAGAAGCACGTCCGCACAATGAAATGAGAACGGGCGCGGCTCGTGTAAAGCCTACGCCCGTTCGGGTTCGCCATCGTGGCTTCAGAAGTTATTTCTCAACTACTCCTAACGGGCGCGGCCCGATTGAACTCAGCGCGTTGGCGATGGCCTGCGAGTCGTATTGCACGCAGGAATTACCGCCGCCGTCCGTGTCGAAATAGACTTGCCCGAAGTCGCCGGCGTTCAGTCCAAAATTAGCGGCGAGGAGGCCACCATAGATACAGCCGCCGCCGCCGCCGCTACGCTCCACGCGCCCGCCTCCCAGCACGAGAATGAGGCCGCTGAAGTTGAAGTTGCCATTCAAGTCGAGCGTGCCGTCAACCAAGAGCAACCCTGAGCCGCTGTTGCCGGGGCCGAGTGTGCATTTCGTTCCGCCGTTATTGTTAATATAAGTGAAGCCGCTGACGGCTTGATTGTTAGCCGGACACGCGCCGTTCGTCAGGGCGTAATTCACGATGCCGGGATAGGTATCAGTTCCATCGCCGTACAGGAACGCGCGGGCGTCGTTGGCCGATGCGAGGAATGAAGGCCACAGAGGCTCTGACATGTTGCCCGATCCCCGGCCAACGGGTTGGGCTATTGTTCCCGTGTATGGGGGAGATGTGGGAGTTTCGTTGATGAATCTATTGTTCGCAATGGTGGCATCGGTAGTCCCATTGATCGTTGAACTGCCAGCGCCCACCACCGGCTTGACGACGGTCGAGCCGGTGGCATGATCTATCCCGCTGTAAGAATTAGCTCCCGAACTGCCGGGACCCGGGTTGATATTCGTGCCATTCTGCGATTCGCGGAAGACAAGGGTCGCCAGCGGATCATAATTGAAGCCGAACCTGTCAATCAGCATCTCCATGACTTTCCGCGTGCGCTTTGGGCCGAAGCCGTTGGAGCGAATCAACAGTTGTCGCGGAATATAATTCGGCTCGTTGTCACATCTCGTGCCGCTGGGGTCAGTCGGATCGATGATCTCAATCACGTAGCCGCCGATGCCTCCAAGCGGCACGACGGAAGTGGCAGAGGTCGGGTCCGTATAGGAGAGCCATCTGGACAGGCGCGCTCTCGCGTCATTGTTGGGAGCGGTGGCGTCCGATCTCAATGGATCGTCGCTCCGGTTGGAGTCCTCCGGATCGACGGCCCGGCAAAAGTTGATCTTTTGATTCGTGCCGGTGAAATTCTGATTCACTGGAATGTTCCCGCGCAACGCGCGGAGCGCGTCTTGCAGCCCGGCTTCGGCCAAGTAGTAAGCCTGCATCTCCGACGTCGAATCGAGCGTGGTCGTGGAAGACAGCGATGTTGTCAGCACTAAAGCTCCGCCCGCCAGCAAGAGCAGGGTGGAGATGAGCAGCGCCGTGATGAGCGCCGCGCCGCGCTCGTCCTTGCGCCCTTGCCGGTCGGCGGCAGGTGTGATCAGGTTTCGCATAGGAATGACTTCAGCCGTTGGGTTAAAGCGTGCGCCTCAGTAGTGGCGCAACTCAGAGTTCCGCAGGACGACATCCGAGACAAGTTGCGTTTGCGATTCTGGTTGATGACCGGGCGAGCCGGGCGTGCCAACTTCAGGGTGGATCACGCAGAGGGAGAGGACGATGTAACGGACGTTCTGTGCGCCATCGACGGCGGGGTTGATCTCCGTCGCGCCGACGGTCGTGCTGACCACGTCGCATTCATTTCGACGGGTCGTGTAGTCCGTCTTGCGATCAAAGAACTGGACGTTGAAAGCGTCGAGGCGATTCGCCAGCACGGTATCAGCATTTGTCACTGCGCTTGAGTTGTCGTGGCGGGCCAGTAGCCGGTGGCTGACGCCGAACTCATCGACGGGTGTTTGCAGTTGAAAGAACACATCCTCGTTCTCATCGTCGGTTTGCAGATCGCGCAGCAAAGGATTGGGATCGAAGGCGTTGAGGTTAGCGC
>JALZKK010000171.1 GCA_030859285.1 Acidobacteriota bacterium
CGTCAAGATACCCGCCGCTTTGCCCGCGCGACGAGTGACATTCGTCGCGCCCGTCCCGCCTGATCCGATCTGACGCACATCGCCGCCGCCCTTCGCCCACACGATCAGATAGCCAAACGGGATCGAGCCTAACAGATACGCGATGAGCAAAATCAGCGCGGGAAACATTTGTCTCTTTTTCAGATCAAGCGCCGGCGCAACAGATCGAGCGCGGCTTGTGCGGCGCGCCAGCGAATCAAATGGCGGTCGCCGGGCAACAGAAGTTTTCGATGTTCGGTGTGCGCGTCGTCGGAGAGCGCGAGATAGACGAGGCCGACGGGTTTTTCTTCCGTGCCGCCGCCGGGGCCGGCGATGCCGGTGACGGCGATGCCGAAATCCGTACCGGCACGCTCGCGCACGCCCTCGGCCATCGCCTCCGCAACTTGAGAACTCACCGCGCCGAAATCTTCAATGAGATCGAACGGCACGTTGAGCAGACGCACTTTCGCTTCGTTGGAATAGACGACGACGCCCTCTGTGAAATAACTCGAAGAGCCGGGAACGTTCGTCAAACGCTGCGAGACAAGGCCGCCCGTGCAACTCTCCGCGACCGCGAGCGTGAAGCCGCCGACGGCCAGACGCAGGCCGACAATTTCTTCCATCTTCTCGCCGCGAAAGGCGAAGATGGCGTCGCCCAAGCGTTCCTCGATCTGCCCGGCGAGGCCGTCCAACAACAACTCGGCTTCCTGCTCGCTCTGGCCTTGCGCGGTCAGATGAATCTCGACCTCGCTCTTGTTGAAGAGAATCGTCGTCTGCGGATTTTTGTACTGCGTATAGATCGGCGCGATCCGTTCGTCAATTGCCGACTCGCCTATCCCCGTGACTCTTAACACGCGCCGCGCCACGCGCACATCGCCCGCCTTCGCCGCCAACTTCTCTTTGATGAACGATTCGTACATCGGGCGCATTTCGCGCGGCGGGCCGGGCAGCAAGACGACCGAGCGGCCTTCATGTTCAAGATACATGCCCGGCGCGGAGCCGTGCGGGTTGTCTAAAACTTCCGCGCCTTCGATGACCATCGCCTGCCGCGAATTGATCTCCGGCATCGTGCGGCCCCAGCGCATAAACTTGGTGCGGATGTCTTCCAACGCCTTCTCGTTGAGCATCAACCGCCGCCCCAATGCGCGGGCGGCGATCTTGCGCGTGATGTCGTCTTCGGTTGGTCCCAATCCGCCAGTCGTGATCACCACGCGCGAACGGCGCAAGGCATCACGGATCGTTTCTTCGAGCCGCGCGTCGTCGTCGCCAACGATGGTCTTGAGCTTAATCTCAATCCCGATGCCGTTGAGCTGCTCCGTCAACCACAAGCTATTCGTGTCCGTGCGCTCCGGCGTCAACAACTCCGATCCGATGGCGATAATTTCAGCAGTGAGCATTTAATTTTGCTAGATGATCCTTCAACGAGACTGGAAAGAAGGCGCGTCTTGCTGGGAGCGCGGGCATCCTTGCCCGCCAGCGCGCGAAGCACGCTCACTAAGTTTCGCGATCACTCACGAGTTGAATGAGCGCGCGGGTTCATTAGCTCGCTCGCGCGAGCTTGCGGGCAAGGATGCCCGCGCTCCCAGCAAAGCGTTCAACATCTAAATGCATTGAGTGTTCGCCAGACTTTTCCGCTCGCTTTCCGTCAAGCCGTCTTTTTTTCCTCGTCGTACAAATCGCGCAGGACATCGGCAATGGGTTGCGGCGCGGTTGGCGGCGCGACCAATTGGGGCATGACGGTGTTTGAGTTGGCGGCTCTGAGCGGCGGATCGTGGGCCGGAGTTGGTCGCTGATTGATGGCCGGCGGGATCGGCTTTACCTGCTTCATCTCACTCAAATGTTCACGGCTTTCGGTCAGTAGTGACGCAGCGCGGGCGCGGCGCGAACGTTCGAGGCTGCGGATCGCGGCCATCGTTTGCGGGCCTTCCGCTGGCTCGCGCTCCAAACGCCGCAGGACGTTGACGTAGCGGCGCAGTTCCGGCGAAGGCGCGTAGCGGCTGTGTTCGTTTCCGGCATCATTCTCGACGACGTAAGAGAGATGCTCAACTGCCGATTCGTATTCGTGGACGCGATGATGCAGCGCGCCGAGAGCGAAATAGACGAGAGGCGGCGGGTCTTTCATCGTGTGCAGCACGGCGTCGCCTTGACTGATCACTTCGCCGATCTCGTAGCCGTACCAGCGGCGTTCTTCGTCACGCAAAATTTCGTTGGCGGCGAGATAAAAGTCGAAGATGCGGCGCGTCTCGTGCTGCTCGGAGCGATCCACTGCGCGCCAGACGAAATAGACGACGGTGGCGAAAAAGAAGATGACGGTCGGCGGTATCCCCATCATCAAGAGCATCGCCAGAATAACGATGATGGCTAAAATCTTCTGCCCCATGTTTCGGCCCTTGCTACCCATAAAAAAGCAAGGATGAAGGATGAAAGCGGAAGGATGAAGAAGAATTTATTTGTTGCTTCATTCGTTTATTGAATCGTTGAAGAACGATCTTGATTGAATCAATGAACGGATGAACCAACTCCTTTTCTTTCCGCGCTACAGCTTCATCGTTGAGTCAATCTTGTCTTTTCATTTATGCGTGATGCGGCGGCGGATGGCTTCGCCGGCTTCTGCCGTTGAGAGATGGCCGCCGAGATCGCGCGTCGTCTCGTTGTGCTTGATAGCGGCGCTAACCGCCTGTTCAACCGCTTCACTCGCTGCGTCGTAGCCCAAGCATTCTAGCATCATCGCCGTAGTCAGAATAGAGCCGATGGGATTGGCGATGCCCTTGCCCGCGAGCGGCGGCGCGCTGCCGTGAACCGGCTCGAACAGAGAGACCCTGCCGGGGTGAATGTTACCCGAAGCGGCCATCCCTAAGCCGCCTTGCAAGGCCGCGCCCAAGTCAGTCAGGATGTCGCCGAACAAATTGTTGGTGACGACGACATCATATTGCGCCGGATCGAGAATCATCAGCATCGCCATCGCATCGACGTATTGATGTTGCGCTTCAATCTCGGGATATCGCACGGCGACTTCCTGAAAGACGCGCTGCCACAAGTCGCCGCCGAAGCGTTGGACGTTTGATTTGTCGGCCATCGTCACGCGCTTGCGCCCGTGTTTCCGTGCGTACTCGAAAGCGGCGACGATGATCCGTTCCACGCCGCGCCGCGTGTTCAGTTCCTCTTGCGTCGCGATCTCGTCCACAGTTCCGCGTTTCAGAAATCCGCCCGCGCCGCAATACGCGCCTTCCGTATTCTCGCGGAAGACAACGAAATTGATGTCCTCGATTTGACGATCACGCAGCGGCGTCAAACGCGCATCGAGCAGCCGCACCGGGCGTTGGTTGATGTACAGATCAAGCCCGCGCCGCATTCCCAACAGAATATCTTCCGCGTGTTTGTTCGACGGCACGCGCGGATCACCGAAGGCTCCAGCAAGAATCGCGTCAAACTCTTCTGTCAGCATCTCCAACGCGCCGTCAGGCAGCGTCGAGCCGTCGCGCAAAAACCTGTCTGCGCCCCAATCAAAGTGCATCAACTCCAAATCGACGCCGTGCGTGCTGCACAGCGCTTCAAGGACGCCGACCGCTTCCTCGATCACTTCCGGCCCGATGCCGTCGCCCGGCACGACCGCGATTCTCTTCACCGTCCGCTTCATCATTCCTCTCGGAGCGTAATTGATGTTTCACAGAGCGTCTGATCTAAGCAC
>JALZKK010000187.1 GCA_030859285.1 Acidobacteriota bacterium
GCGCGTTGTGTGATCGCCAGACCTAAACCTGTCCCGCCGGTTTTTCGCTCGCGCGCGTCGGCCACGCGATAGAAGGGACGAAACAATTCGCCGAGCGTTGCTTCCGGCACGCCCCCGCCGTAATCGCTCACGCTGATCACAGCTTCCCGCTGGCTGCCTGTCAAACGATATGCGAGCGCCACTTCAACCGTCGTGCCTTCGGCGGTATAGCGCACTGCATTGCGGATAACATTTTCGATGGCGCTTCTGAGTAACTCTTCATTGCCGGAGATCTCACAAGCATCGCTGTTGACGACTGCGACATGACGGCGGCTATGGCTCGCTTCAAAGTCGGCGTCCGCCACTATTTCGTTGACGAGGTCTCGGAGATCGATTTCGGTTCTCTCAATTTTCTCTTCGCCGATCTCCAGACGGGTCAGCGTCAGCAATTGGCCGATCAATTCGTTGAGGCGTTCGGCTTCGCGTTCGATCCGGTCGAGCGCGCCGCGTGCCGACTCGCCGGCACGTTGCCGGGCCAGTCCCAGAGCAACGTTGAGCCGGGCCAGCGGCGAACGCAATTCGTGTGAAATGTCGCCGAGTAGGCGGCGTTGTGATAGCGCCAGCGCTTCGAGACGTTCCGCCATCAGATCAAAATCTCGACTGAGGTCGGCCAACTCGTCACGCCGCGTGCCTAATTTCGCGCCGAGACGCACCGACAGATCGCCGCCGGCAATGCGGTGGACGCCCGTGCGAATCGCCGCAAGCGGCGCGGTCAGGTAACGCGCCAATCCGTAGCACACAATCCCGCCGGTCAAAATCATGGCGAGGACAGGCCACACAAATGCGCCGGGTTCGGATTGCATCGCCGAAAAGCGACTGCCGCCCGGCATCTCGCTCACCAACACGTAGCGCGTCCCGCCCCGCCCGTAAACTCTCCGCGCGATCAAGGCCGCCGTGTCGGGCGCGTTGGGAAAGTCGATCTGCGGCTCCCCGTTTTCGCCCGCCCGCTTCGCGAGTTGCCGCGCGTTGAGCGTGGCCCCCCGGCCCGTGATCTCCGTCCCGCGCTCGTCGAACAAGACGGCGCGCATCTGCGCCGTCTGCTCGACGCGCTGAAGATAAATCACGAGCTTGTCCGGCCCGTCGCGCTCGTACAACTCGACCGCCGTCTGCGCGTAAATGCCGACAGCGGTTCCCGTCACATACCGCCAACGTTCTGCCACCGGCTTCGACTGGACCAATGACGTAGTGACAATTACCGCCAAAGCAACCAATGCCATCGCCGCCCAGAACCAAACGAAAATTTTGAAGAAGAGACTTCGCATTCAAACCTCAAACCTCAAACCGAATCAGAGTTTTGTAGCGCTCGTCTGCGCGTAGAGATAGCCCGCGCCGCGCACGGTCTTGATGCGCTCGATGCCGTCGATTTCATGGCCGAGTTTGCGGCGCAGGCTGCTGACGTGCATATCGACGCTGCGATCCAGCGGCGCGAGCGGGCGACCGAGCGCGGCTTCGGCGAGAGCTTCGCGCGAGACGACCCGGCCCGCGTAACGCAGCAACTCCGCGAGCAAATCGAACTCCGCGCCAGTCAATTCGACGAACTCTCCCGCTCGCCGCACCGTCCGCGCGCCAACGTCTAAAGTCACGTCGCCGATGGTGTACGTCTCCGGCGCGTGGCCGGCGGGCGGCACATTGACGGGCGATTGCGTGCGCCGCAGGATGGCGCGAATCCGCGCGACCAACTCGCGTGGGTTGAAAGGCTTCGGCAAATAATCGTCCGCGCCGAGTTCCAACCCGACGATGCGATCCACGTCGTCGCCGCGCGCCGTCAACATCAAGACGGGCGTGCGCGTCCCGGCGCGGATTTGCCGCAACGCCTCGAACCCGTTGAGGCCCGGTAGCATCACGTCCAGCACCACGAGCGCGTAATCTTCAGTGGTCGCCTTCTCGACTCCCTGCGAGCCGTCATTCACAATATCGATGCTAAACCCTTCCGGCGTTAGATACTCCGCGACCAACTCGCACAATTCTTCGTCGTCGTCCACGATTAACACACGATCCATCTCACGCCTCCAACCTTTGAGAGACTTCTGAGTTGATTTGAGAGTTCAAATCTCAAATTTTACTATTTCCGAGATGCCGATTTTAACTTGTTAGCTTCGTCGCGCGTGTGAAGAAGTGTCAAGCGTTGGCTTCTACTTACTGACAAAACTTTACATTCAATTGACGCCCGGTTGACGTTGTAATGTCATGTGCCGGCATCCAAATCATGCACACGAAAAAGGCTTTGTTAGCCGCTCAAGTGGGCAAGAATTTGACAGCCGCGGCCACAGGCGTAGTGACGGCAGCCGGCGGCCTCAGAGTAAATCAGCAGCAGGACATTTTTGCGGAAGAGGATAAACAGATGAACAGAGAAAATAGATTGAGCGACGCCCGGTTCCGGTTGGGCATCTACGCGATGCTCATCGCGCTGACCGCCGTCCTCGCGCTGGCTTTTGTGCTTAACGGAGACGACACGGCGCGGGCTTCAGAAGAGCCGGCGCTCCCGACCACCAATTTACCGGCGCTGATGGCGGCGAACGCGCAGGCCACTAATTCTTACGCCGCAATTGTCAGCCGCATTTCCCCGGCAGTTGTTACGATCCGTTCGGAAGCGCGCGCCCGCGCGCCGCAGCAGCATCCGTTCTTGAACGACCCGCGTTTCCGTGAATTCTTCGGCGACCGGATGCCCCAGATGCCGCAGCAGCGTGGTGGCGAGCGTCGCCGCAGCGGTCTCGGCTCCGGCGTGATCGTTACGGCGGACGGTTACATTCTGACGAACCATCACGTCATCGACGGCGCGGAGAGGATCAGCGTGCAGTTGACGGACAATCGCACCTTCGACGCCAAAGTGGTCGGCTCTGATCCGCCGAGCGATCTGGCGGTCTTGAAAGTTGAAGCGGCCAGTCTGCCCGTGCTGAATCTCGGCAATTCCGATGATGCGCGCGTGGGCGATGTCGTCCTCGCCGTCGGCAACCCGCTCGGCGTGGGACAGACTGTGACTTCAGGCATCGTCTCTGCGAAGGGCCGCTCGACAGGTTTGAGCGACGGCAGCTTCGAGGATTTCATCCAGACCGATGCGCCGATCAATCAAGGCAACTCCGGCGGCGCGCTGGTGAGCATGAACGGCGAACTGATCGGCATCAACTCGCAAATCCTCTCGCCTTCGGGCGGCAACATCGGGAT
>JALZKK010000267.1 GCA_030859285.1 Acidobacteriota bacterium
GAATAGTTGAGGCCGAGGTTCAAGGTCACGTTCGGGCGCACCCGCCAGTCGTCCTGCGCGAAGGCGTACAGAATTCTCTGATCGCCGTAATAGACCACGTCGCCAACGCTGCGCTGGGCGGTGAAGTCGGGGGCCAGATCGTAGAAGTAGAACTGCGACTCCGTGTAGTCGTAGTCGCCGCGGGCGCGCTGCGTGAAGGTCTGCGGCGAGATGATTTTGCGGAAGTCGCCGCCGAACTTGAACGAGTGGTTGCCGGCGAGGTACGTCACGTTGTTGACGACCTGATAGTTGTTCTCGATGCCGGTCTGCGGGAAGTTGCCGTTCGGGCCGATGTTGACGCCGAGGTCCTGCAGGTTGATGTTCGGGAACGTCGTATCTAGGCCGGGGAAGCGGAAACTCGTCGTGACTGGGAACGAGGCGTCCGAGCGGCGGTACGCGAGGCGCGTCTCGTTGATCAGGTTCGAGGTGAAGTTGTGCAGCAGCGTGTAGGAAAACAGGCGCTGCTTATTCGGCACACCCTCGTTGAAAATGGGCAACCCGGCGAGGCCGACGCCGATGTTGTTAGTCAGGTTGAAGCGCCCGCGGTGCTGCGTCTTCGGGCTTTGCACGAAGTCCATGTTAAGGACGAAATTATTCTGCTTATTGAACTGAGGCTGAGCCGGCAGTTCAATCGTGCCGATGGGAAGCGCTAGGGTATTGGCGGCACCGCCCGGGCACAGGCCGTTGACGTCGGGGCGGGTAGTGCAAAAGTTAATCGTCCCGGAGTTGTTCACCGCCGCGACTGGCACGAACTGGCGGTAGATACCGAGGTTGGTCGTAGAGACGCCGGGCGTCGTGGCAACCGCCGCCACCCCGGCGGCTGTCAGGGCCGTGATGCCCGCCGGGACGGACGCGAAGCCGGCCTGTAGCCTCTCGTAAGACGTGAAGAAGAAGAGACGGTCGCGGCCGCTGAAGTAGGACGGGCCGCCCTCGCCGAAGCGCGGGAGGTAGACCGGGCCGCCGATGTTAGCGCCGCCGCGGAAGAAATCGCTGCGCGGCAGGAACTGCGTGCCCGGTACATCGCGCTCGCGCACAAATCCGTCCTCCTTCTGCCGCGCGTCGAGCGCGTTCAGGAAGCGGTTGCGGAAGAAGCCATAGACTGAGCCGTGGAAGTCGTTCGTCCCCGACTTCGTGACAGTGATGAACTGCCCGCCGTTCGAGCGCCCGAATTCCGCCGAGAACTGATTCTGTAAAAGCGAGAACTCCGAGACGACTTCCGGCGAGACGTAGACCTGCGGCCCCGTCACGGACTTGTCGTTGTTGTCCACGCCGTCGAGCATGAAGTTGTTGTTACGCGGACGCTGCCCGCCGACCGAGCCGCCCGAGCCCACGCCGACGCCGCCCGAACTCGACACGTTCGGTGCGATCAGCGCAAGGTTGTTGACGCCGCCACCGAAAGCGCCGCCGACGTTCGTCTGTGCCAGTTCGACTACCTGTCTCTCGCTGAAGCTCTTCGAGAGTGTCGTGGTGGTCGTGTCAACTAACTCCGCGCCGCCGGCTGAGACTTCCACAGTCTCGCCTATCTGCCCAAGCTCGAGTTGGGCGGGCACGTCGGTCGTCTGATTTAACTCGACGCGTACTTCGTTGAGGTTCAGGGTCTTAAAGCTCGCCGCTTCGATGGTGATGCGGTACTCACCGGGAAGCAGATTGTTGAATTGGTATTCGCCGTCGCTCGTCGTCTGAGCGGTCTGCGATTGATTCGTCCCCGTATCCGTCAGCGTTACTTTAGCGCCGGGAACAACTGCGCCATTCGGGTCATTAACGGTGCCGCGCACGTTGCCCGTAGTTTGCTGGGCCAGTGCCGCCACCATACAAGCCAACGCCATAAACGCCGCGCCGACCAGTTTTGTGAATGTGCAATGTATTTTCATCAGTTGAGACTCCTAATAGTCAGGGAGGTGTTTTCTGCTAACGCTCGATGAAAGCAAGTTTCGTACCTTGATAATGCAGCACTCAGGGCGGGAATAGTGAGGGACAGATAACTTACGGGCGTAAAGCGTTTTAGCCTCTATTCTAAGACAGTGGCGTTAATGTCGGTGACTTGGCCGTTCCTCCATCGTTATAGATTTCATGCAAAAATATGGATCGCAGAATCCGAACCATCGGAGACACTGGATTAAGATCATGACGCGTGGCGGAGGGCGGCGATTGTATAGTTGATGGACAATTTGCCCGGCTCGCGAATCTATTGAACGAGCCGGGCATGAATGCGTCGAGCCAGTTCATCCAGCCCGTTGCGAATTAGTGATTTTTAGGTGCGTGTCTAACCAGCCGAGGACGGTGTTGTACCAGAGTTCGGAGTTTTGCGGTTTGAGAATCCAGTGGCCTTCGTCGGGGAAGTAGAGGAGCTTCGAGGGGACGCCTTGCTTTTGCAGGGCGGTGAAGAGTTGGAAGCCTTCGCCGACGGGGACGCGGTAATCGAGTTCGCCGTGGATGACGAGCGTGGGCGTCTTGAAGTTTTTGACGTGTAGGTGTGGGGACCAGCGCGCATACATTTCGGGGTTGTCCCATGGCGTGCCTTTGAATTCCCATTCGGTGAACCAGAGTTCTTCGGTGACGCCGTACATGCTGGTCAGGTTGAAGACACCCGCGTGTGAGACCAAAGCTCTGAATTGAAAGCGCGGGTCGGTGTTGTGACCGGCGATCCAGTTGACCATGTAGCCGCCGTAGGAGCCACCCGCCGCGCCGATGCGCTCTTTGTCCACAAAGCCCATCCCGATGACGTGCGCGACGCCGTTCATAATGTCGATATAGACTTTGCCGGCCCAGTCGCCGGAAATATCGTCGATGAATTGCTGGCCGAAGCCGGTCGAGCCGCGCGGGTTCGGCAGGAACACGGCGTAGCCCTGTGACGCATAAATTTGCGGATTCCAACGATAGCCCCAGTTGTCGTTCCAAGCGCCCTGCGGGCCGCCGTGAATTAAAACGGCGAGCGGGTATTTTTTATTCGCGTCGAAGTTGATCGGCTTGAAGAGCCAACCGGAAACCTTCGTGCTGCCCGCGCCTTCCCAAGTTACTTCCTGTCCGGGCTGGAGTTTGAACTGCGACATGAAAGCATCGTTGGTGTGCGTCAACTGGCGGACAGCACTTTCGCCTTGCGCGATTCGTGTGCGCGGGTCGGCGATGCGGGTGACAAAAATTTCCGTCGGCATCGCGGAACTCGAACGGGTGAAGGCCATTGTCTTGCCGTCCGCCGACAGATTGAGATCGTCGTTGAATCCTTGCAGTACTTTAACGGAATCGCCGCCCTCCACCGGCACGACGTAGGCCGGCAGCCGCCCGCGCTCGCCGGAGGTGAAATAGATGTGCTTACTGTCGGGCGAGAACGTGAAGCTGTCAACATAGGCGTCGAGCTTCGGCAGCAACTCGCGTGATTGTTTGGTCTGGCGGTCGTAGAGCATTAAGCGCCAACGATCACTTTCAAAACCGGCGCGCTGTTGTGAGCGATAGGCGATGTAGCGACCGTCGGGCGAATAGCGCGGCGATTGATCCGAACCCATGTTGTTGCCGGTAATGCGCTGGGGTTCGCCGCCGGTGACGGGGACGATGAAGATGTCGTTGTTGGTCGAAGTGGCTTTGACCTTGTCGGTGTTGCGGGCGAAGGCAAACTCCTTCGAGTCGGGCGAGAAGGCGTAATCGGTCGGGCCGCCTAGAGAGAACGATGGCGCGTCAAAGTCGCCGGGCGTGAGATCGCGCGCCGTGCCGCCTTCGCTTGAGACGACGAAGATGTGCGTGCGCTTGCCGTCCTTCCAAGTGTTCCAGTGACGATAGAGCAAGCGGTCAACGGTCTTCGCTTTGACTTTGCTCTCTTCCATCGCCGCGTCGCGCTTCTGATTGCAAGCATCGTCGTCGCATTCGGGATAAATGTCTGAGACAAAGGCAATCATTTTGCCGTCGGGGGACCAGACCGGATCGCTTGCGCCAGTCGAAATGCTGGTGATCTTCTTCGGCTCGCCGCTGCCGGCGTTCATGTCCATCGCATGAATTTGCCCGCCGGTGACGAAGGCGAGCCGCTTGCCGTCAGGGGACCAACGCGGACTACTGGCCGAACTCGCGCCGCTCGTCAATTGCTTCGGCTCGCCGCCGCCCGTTGCGATCAAATAAATCTGCGTGCGGCTGCGATTCGCGGCCTTGTCGGGATCGGTGATGGAGTAGGCGACCCACCCGCCGTCGGGCGAGAGTTGCGGATCGCCGACGCGACGCACTTTCAAGAGATCGTTAATCGTCAGCGGTTGCTGCCCCGCCCCCTGCGCGACAGCGGCGGAAACGGCCAGCGAAACCAACACGAGCGCGAGGCTCGTCCGTGCGATCAAACGCTTCATACTTTTGCACTCCTCGATATTGCTCGGAATCTTTGCTGTGTGACAGGCAGCCATCAAATTAGCACAAATGCGCGCGCCGCCCGAAGTCGCGGCTTGAGCCTGCCAAGGTTCTCGGAAAACACGCCGCTTGAGCTGGGAGCGCGGACGTCTCGTCCGCCAAGCTCGCCGCAGGCGAGCTGATGAAGGCGCGCAATCATTCGCGCGTTGAATGATCATGTAACCTTTATTCGCGCTTCGCACTCACTGCGGACGAGACGTCTGCGCTCCCAGCAAAAGATTCACGCTCCGTTGCGGTTCAGATCGTGTTAAGATTTGCGTCCGCGCTCCGGCGGCTGTTGAACTTCTCTCTTCTACACACCTTGAACCGGCAAGACCGGCGAATCTTCCGACGATGAACTTCTGGCACAACGTCCAAACAGCAGCGGGCCCTGTGGGATTGCACTGGCTGATCCCTCTGTTTCTTGCCGCCGTCGTTCTCTTGTTTATTTATGTGCCTGCCGAGCGGTCACGCTTGCGAAACTCCGTCTATCTCTTCGCGCTGGCGTTCGGCGGCCTATGTGCGGCGGCGCTCATTGGTCAGGGCGGCGCGGGTTATGGGTGGGTGCGTTGGACAGCGCTCTTTCTCTTATGGGTGTCGATCATCAACGTGGCGAGCGTGCTGGTCTTCAACGTCCTGCTCGAGGCTGTGCGCCTGAAACCGGCGCGCATCATGCGCGATCTGTTAGTCGCGCTCGCGTACATCGTCGTCGGCATTGTCATCCTCTCGCGCAGCGGCGTCGATCTGACGGGCATCGTCGCTACGTCCGCTGTGATTACGGCGGTGATCGGTTTCTCTCTGCAAGACACGCTCGGCAATGTGATGGGCGGGATGGCGTTGCAGACAGAGCGGACGATCAGTGTCGGCGATTGGATTCGCGTCGGCACGGACGAAGGGCAAGTTAAAGAAATTCGCTGGCGGCAGACTTCGATTGAGACGCGCAATTGGGACACGATTGTGATCCCGAACAGTGTCTTGATGCGGAGCCAAGTAACCTTGCTCGGCCATCGCGCCGGCGCCCCCCGGCAGCAGCGGCGTTGGGTTTATTTCAACGTCGATTTTCGCTACTCGCCGCCCGACGTGATCACGGCGGTCGAGGCTGCGTTGACCGCCGAGCCGATTGAGAACGTCGCGCGCGAGCCGGCTCCGCATTGTTTGATGACGGATTTCAAAGACAGCTACGCGACTTACGCCGCGCGCTACTGGATCACCGATCTCGGCCCGACTGATCCGACCGATGGGGTCGTGCGCGCCCGCATCTGCTACGCGCTCCGGCGCGCAGGGATTCCGCTGTCGATCCCGGCGCGCGCCCTCTTCATCACCGAAGATGACGAGATGCGCCGCGAGCGCAAACATCACGAAGAGATCGAGCAGCGCGTCGCCGCCTTGCAAAACGTCGAGCTGTTCTTCCCCTTGACCGACGAAGAGCGCGGCGAGTTAGCCGAGAAGATCAGTGTCGCGCCGTTCGTCAAAGGCGAGGCGATTACGAGGCAGGGAGCCGAAGCGCATTGGCTCTACATCATCCGCAAGGGCGAGGCCGAAGTGCGCGTCAAAGTCGAAGGCGGTGATCACAATGAACATGTCGCAACGCTCCACAAGGGCGACTTCTTCGGCGAGATGGGACTGTTGACCGGTGAGCCGCGCACCGCGACCGTCATCGCTTTAACCGACGTGGAATGTTATCGCGTCAACAAGGAAGTGTTTGAAGAAGGCTTGCGCCGCCGCCCGGAAATCGCCCGCGACATCTCGCGCCTTCTCGCCCGTCGCCGCGTCGAGTTGGATTCCGTCTTAGGCCAACTCAACGCCGACGTGCTGCGCCAACGAATGCAGAATCTCCACGGTGATTTCCTCCACCGCATCCGCAAATTCTTCAGCCTCGACGGCGAGAAATGAAAAACGTCGCGCGCTTCGATTCATAGCAATTTGCAGATGAGTACGACTGGCAAGGGGATTTTCACCGCAGAGGATGCAGAGGAATAACAAAAAAGTTTTGACTTTCCTCTGCGAACCTCTGCGTCCTGCGGCGGTTAATCTGGTCGCATCTATTCGCAAACAGCAATAGACAAATCCTCTACTTGCCAATGGCTGCTTGTATCTCCTTCAGCGCAGCGAGCGTGGCGGCGTGATTTGTTCCCGGACGCGAGGCGAGGATGCGGATATAGGCATCGTACTGTCCTTTGACCGAGTCGATATCTTTGGGCTTGGCTCCGGGAGCGGTGACCTTTTGGTAACGTTTGAGAATCTTTGCTGTGTGGGCGGGCAGATCGTCGTTGATGAGGTGGGCGAGCAATTCCGCGTCCGGCTCGGCGACGCGGCTCCAGAAATCGTCGGGCTCGCGTTGCGCTTTGCGCGCCGCCGCTTGCCGGCAGTCCTTGAGCAGCTTGAGCAGTGGCCGATCTTCTTTCAGCTTTTTCTCGCCGAGCAGGTAACGGCAGGCGATCCAGTTCAGCGCCGGATAATAAAAATCAAGCTCGCCCTGCGCCGCCTTTTCGCGATGCGCTTGGCCGTAATAATCTCGCGCTTGTTTCAGCAGTTTGCCGCGCTGCGCTCCTTTCGCGGCGAGCGCGAGCCGCTTGTAGTGGCCGCCGTAGAGAGACAATCGTTCGGTCGTCTTCTCTAATTGCGCCGCCCAGTCGAGCAGCGAGAGGGCTTCTTCGATCAGCTCCGTCAACCGCCGCTCAAACTCTGCCGGCTTCGTCCCGTCTTTCTTCGCGGCGCGTGTCTCCTGTTGTGTGCGTAATGATTCGACGTGGCGGCTCAAGAGGTTCGCTAACTGCTCGACGGCGCTCAGTGGAGCTTCCGCTTTCTCTCCCTTGATCGCTTGGCGGTAATAATCGATGGCCGGCGCGAAATTGCCGAGCGCTGCCCACGCCGCGCCGAACTCGCTCAACACGCCGCCGTCGCGCCAATGTGAGGGAAGCTCTTGGTCGAGACGTTTAAGTTGCTGCTCCATCTCTGCGCGTCGCTCTGAGCCGGCTCGCGTCGCCACTTCGGTGATCGACAATAATTCTTCCAAGTATTCCTGCCGCGAATAAAGCGCGCGAGTTTTATCGGCGACAGAGCTTCGCTTCGATTCCGTCTGCTCCAGCACGAAGCCCGGATTGCCATAACATTGATACGCGCCCCAAGTGTTGTTGCCCGGAAATTTTTTCCACGTCGTTTGCCGCGCATATTTCACCGCGTCGCCAAACGTCTGGCCGCCGAGCATCATCTCGTAAAAGGCTTTGGCGAACGCCGCTGCCGCCTCGTCCTCGACCGCCCAGCCGGCAGCTACGACGGCCTTCACGCCTTTATTGATCAACTCTTGCGCGATGCTGGCGGCCAGCCGGTGTGGTGAAGGATTAGTAAGCTTGGGTTCATTATCGATCTGCGCGAGGTGACAGCAATTGATGAAAGCCAGTTCGGGGATCGCGCCGAGACTCCGCAGTTCGGTGGTGGCGAGAAAAACGCCGTCGCCGAGAACCATGCCGCTCCGCAGCGGCTCGTCGAGGTGGGGAATGGATTGGTCTTGCGAATTATCGTTTTGTTCATCTGGATGAAGGCGCGCACCGGGCGCGTGATAGACGCCGTGGCCGGCCAGATGCAAGATGCGATGCTCTTTGGTGAGCAGCTCGCTGATGATCGTTAAGCCGTCCGCATCAATGAGCGTCGAACTGACATCATAGCCCGCCTCGCCAATCACTTTGGAGACTGCCAACGCCTCTGCCCGCGCGCCGGGCAACGCGGGAAACTTACCTTCGCGCGTTTCGATGGCTTGCGTCGCGCCGATCACTAAAGCGCGTGGCTCGCGGGCCGGCTGCGGCGTGGGATGATAGTGGGAAGTCACGAACTGCCGGAGTAATCCCATTCGCACGGCAAGGGGTTGGCTGCCGCCGCGCTGCTTCAGCAACTCCCACGGATACTGCGCCGCGTCCTTGTCCACCACCAAAACCAGACTGGCTTCGACTTGCGTCTGCTCCTTGAGGACGCTTGGGAGCAGCAACTCGAACAGCGCGGAAGCGAGCTTCTCGTCGTAGGTGGGACTGTGGACGGCCTTCTCGATGAAGCTGTTGATCAACTCTCGCTGCGTGGATTGCAGCGTGTCTTCCGCCCGTGCGCGATCTGTCAGAGAGAGGAAGTGGAGATTGCCTGTGCGCGCGCCCGTCTCTCGGTCGCGCTCGCCCGTGATCTGAATGCGTCGCCACCATCCCCGCGCGTATTGATTGGCGGGACGTTGGAATCTGCCGCCGCCGAGTGATTCTAAGTACGGCGGTTCGACCACCAGCTTTTCCTGTCCGGTGATCTCGACCGGTGGGCGCTGTTCCAGATTGTGTGCGGCGCGCACGGCCTCAATCGCGATGTCCTCATACAACTCGACGATCTGCACTTCGTCGATCTGCACACGCTCCCAAAGTTTACGCGCGCGCAGGGCATGATTCGCTTGGATCGCGCCCTGAATAATCGCGGCGACGGAGCTATCGACGCTGAGGGCATTGCCGCCGTAAGTGCCGAGCAAGAGCGCGCTGAAGGCCGCCGACCGCCATGTCTGGGCGTCCCCGCCGTTCTGTTGCTGGGCCGGGTTCAGTTCTGCGCCCGGACGAACTTCATTTGCTACCGTCAGCGCATAACGCAGCGCCGCGTTGGTGATGCCGCGCCTGATTACTTCGGGCGTGATCTCTCCAACCTCACCCAGCCCGATGATCAGCGCGCCTTTTGGCTGGCCCTCCCGCTCCAGAATTACTTCGGCGCTGCCGATTGGTCCCGGATACAAGTACATGCCGAAGAGTTCCGAGAGGCGCTGGTTGAGCAGCTTATCAAGTCGCGACTCCGCGCTGACGATAGCATCGCCCCGGTAGTGGCCGACGGCGATTGGGTATTTCGCGCGGGCCAGATCGCCGTGCGCGACCGAGATGCGGAGCGTGTGAATTTGTCCAGCCTGAGACGGTATGGCCGCCGCGTGCATCTGTTCGCCGGCGAGTCCGCGATCTAAAGTGTGTGCGATCAACCCGAAATTCTCATCCCGTGGTTGACCGTCGGCGCGCGTCAACCAACTATGCATTCGTTGGCGCGTGCGGCTGTTCGCGAAGTAACTGAAGTGATTAACGTCCGGCCCTTGATCGAAGAAATAATAAGCACCCCCTTCGCGGTTCAGCCCGCCGTACATAGCCTTCGTGTTGACGACGAGATCGTGATCTTCCCGGTAGTAAAGATCAGTCACCAACGCTTTCAAGCTCGACCAGATACCGCTGCCTTTGATGTCGCCGGCGATGACGGCCAGATCGGCTTTCGTCGTCGCGCCGGGACGGTTCAGCAAATCAATGACGGGCGATTCCGGCATCTGCGCTTCGAGGCCGGGCAGCTCTTCGGGGCGCGTGCGCCGCTTGGCGAGTTCGAGCAGCATGGCTTTGACGAAAGAGTAAACCGGGCTGGCTTGCAACGCAGGGATCAGGCCGAGCACATTGAGGATGATCGAGAAGTAGAGATCGAGACGCTGCGAGACGAGAATCGTCCCGCGCGCCGGGCAAGCGACGCGGACGAATTTCTCGATCTGAAAATTCTTTGCCGACAGTTCCCGCGAGAGCTGTTCGAGGTGTGCGACATCATCTCTGCGGTGTGCCGCGACGAACGGTGCAAGGTCTGCCTTTTCGAGCGGCCCTAAACAAAGCAACTCGCCGACCAACCCGCCGCGCGAGTGTGTGACGAGATGCAGCTTGGCTCCGGCGGGGAGCGTCTGCGCCAACTCCAGCGCATTCTGGATCGGACTCTGGCTCATCGTCCGGTGTTGGAAGCCGAGCATCCGAGCTTGGTAACGCTTCTGCAAAGCGTCCCCTTCCGGCGTGCCGGCAAGTTGGCCGAAGCTACCGTCGGTGTCCAAAGCTGTGCCGTGAATGAAGACGAGATAGGGCGCGGTCGCATCGAGATCGCCCGCCGTCAGTTTGTTCTCTTCCATGCTCCACGCGCCGGACAGACGATACAACCCGGCTTCCGGCTTGAGCTGATTCTCGAAATGCCCGACGATCTGCCGCGCTGTCCATTGCGCCGTCTTCTCCGCCGGATCGATGCGTAAAATTTTCAACCCCTTGAGCGCCCAATCGAAACTACCACGCTGCACGCCCGCAATTGGCGGCGCGTCAGGCACGTGCAGTTCGGATAAGTCTTCTGTGGAGACGCCGCGCGCCGCGCCATCTGGTGCGAGGTCTTGCCGAAGCTGCGCGACAGAGACCCACTGCTTAATTCCATTGCTCCACTCTCGCTCGACGATGTCGGTCTCTTCCGCATTCGCGAACGCCTGCTCTTCTCTCGTCGCTCCGCGCGCGGTATCCACGATTTGCACGCGCTTGATCTCGACGTTCAGAAAATCACTCAGGTCAGGCTCAAATCGGGCCGGTGGCTCGACGGCGCGTCCGGGCAAGATCAGTTTGGTAGGCATGAGAGTCTCCTAAAGATTAGCGGCGAGGGAGACGTGAAAACCAAGTCGTAGCGCATAGCAGAGCGCCATGCTGTTCAACCGGAAGTTAATTTCTTCGACATGAGGAAATCGCGAGCGCACGATAGGCCAGACTGTCAAATGATGTCAATCGCGGAGACATCGAACAGGAGGCAGGAGGCAGACGGCAGACGGGAGGCGACAGCGGCTTGACTGCTTCCTGCCCCTGCTTCCTGCTTTTCTCTTGTCACCTGACACAGCTTTGATTACACTTCGGCCTGCGTCTCTCTCCATTGCCCGTAACAAAATTAACTGAGCCTCTCGCCGGCAAACGACCGGCGCAATTTAACCTCGCCCTGTCGCTTCGCTCCACCACAGCGAGGCATAGATCGCCGCAGTCCCTTGTCTCGAAAAGAGGGTTTTACAAATGGAAGTCCCCCACATCATCGCCAATCGCTTCCGCGTCGAATGTGAGATCGGCAAGGGCGGGATGGGGACGGTCTATCGCGCTACGCATCTCGGCCTTGAGCGCGCCGTCGCCGTCAAGATTCTCAAACCGGAGTTTGCCGCCGATCCGGATGTCGGCGAACGCTTTATGCGTGAAGCGCGCACGATGGCGCGCTTGCGCCACCAGCGCGCCGCGATGATCTTCGACGCAGGCCGGCTGCCGGACGGACGGCCTTTCATCGTGATGGAATACGTCGAAGGCCAGACGCTCGCCGACACGCTGGCGCGCGACGGGCGATTCGCGCCGGAGCGAGCCGTGCGGATCGCCTGCGAAATTTGTGATGTCCTCGCCGAAGCCCACGCGCTCGGCATCATCCATCGCGATCTGAAACCGTCAAATATCATGCTCAATGAGCGCGGCGTGTGCGTGCTGGATTTCGGCGTCGCGAAAATCTTGACCGGCGCTGCGACTGAAGTGACGCGCACACATGCGACGACGGAATCCGGCTTGATCAT
>JALZKK010000277.1 GCA_030859285.1 Acidobacteriota bacterium
CGCGACCTCGCGCGCCGCAACAACTACGACTCAGCCGACGCGCTGACACACGCTCTCTCAACCCACATGAAAGAAATCCGCGCCGCTTATGACAGAATTACCGGAGGCGATTGTTAAAAGTTTGTAATGGCTCAGTCAGGGGAGGGGATTTAACCACGAAGCACACGAAGGACACGAGCTGAATAAGGTGGGAAGGGACACAGCAATCAATGAACAGCCGATGGTCTTTCGTGCATCGTTCAGTGCTGTCCTTCGTGAACTTCGTGCGCTTCGTGTCCTTCGTGGTTCATCTCTCTGTTGTGAGCCACTACCAAAAGTTTAGCTGCGACGTGTAAAAACTTAGCATTCTTAACGCGGCGCGGCGGCTTTGATGACGCGCTCTCCTTGTGTCGAGACGACGAAGCGTTGGCCCTCCGGGAGATAAGCGTTCTCGCCGCGCTTGAAGCCGCTCAGGAGAGCGAGCGGAGCGGCAGGGCCGAGCAGGATGCCTGTCAGGACAGTTTGTGTCGCCACCTTCGCGCCTTTGCTGTCGCCGACCGTCCTGCCGGAGAATTGCAAAGGGATGCGCGTGCCATCCACCGCCGTCACTTCTTGAATCTCCCATGCGAGCCGCCCCGCGCGACCGAAATGCCCGCCCCGGCTGGCCTGCGTGACGATGGCCGTCGCCGTCGCGCCCGGCGCGATCACTAGCACGCCTTTCACCTGCACCGGGTTGACGACGCGGAAGCTAATCAGGTCGCCCTTTCGCACGGCTTGGGAACTGATCGTGTGCGCCGCCTCAACGTCGATGAACGTGCCGGCGGGTAACTGCACCGCAAGCGGCTGAGGCGAGGGCGCAACGACGGACGAATCGTGCGGCTGCATCGGAGATGTCTGCGCCGGTGCGACTTGCGGAGCCAACACCATCGCCAAAATCACCGCGTCCGGCACGCCGTCGGCTTTGAGTTGTTGTAGGGCGGCGGGCGATGTGTCGAACTGGCAAGCGAAAGATTTAATTTTGGCGATGACGACTTCGGCAGTGAGTTGTTCTTTGATCATCGCCGACACATCCCGATTGCTCAACGGCTTGGCGATGGCGGAGGCATCCGACGTTTGGATATTTTTCGCTGCATCCTGTTGCTGAAAGTTAATGGTCGGTAAGGCCAACGGCTGATCGAAGCTGAACAGCAGTAATAAAAGCGAAACAGAGATTTTCTGCATGAGATACGCTCCTGAAAAGATGCTTGACGCAAAAATGCGTGGCAAACAAAGTGCCACGCATTTTTACCGCAATTTCAGAAGTTGCTGGTCGAGGGCTAGGACAGTTTTGCAATTGCCCTCATGGGATTCGCCGAAGAGGGCTTAAACTTAGGCGACTGCTCCTTCCTCTTCTTCAACGAGATACGGCGTCGCTGGCGACAATTGCTCGCTAGCATCTTCAGCGAGAATTTGTTGCACAATGGGCAGGCTCAGAGAGTGTTTCTTCGAGATGCCGGGGACGGGTTTGCCGGCGGCATAGACGGCGTGGCGTCCGTGTTCTTGGTACCAGTCGGCGAGGCCGGCGGTCTTGTGCATGTTCTCGATGATCTGCCGCCAGCCGACGCCGGTGTTGTAAGCGCAAAAGGAAATCTCACCTTCCTGCGTGCCGTAAGGAATGACGCACATTTCGGTGCGGCGGAAGTCGTAGTTGAAGAGGTCTTGGAACCACATGCCTTCGACGCAGAGGACGCGCCACTCGTCCGCCGGGTCTTCTGAGCCGGCTTGTGTCTTCATACGGTCATTGCGATCCGAATTGGAATTGGCGGAAGACGGCTTGAAGAGATTGATGATCTGCGAGACGGGGAAGCCTTCCGGCGCATTCGCGGGATCGTAGTTCCGCATAATCGCCATCCCAAGCTGCGCCATCGTCAGTTTCTGGCCGCGCGCCGTGTCGGTGATGAGCGACACATCTTTCATAAACTGCTCGTAGTTGAAGAACTTGAAGAGCGGCGTCCAACTGCCGGTGTGCCGATTGACGACCATCAAAGTGAAGACGCCGCAGTTCGGATGACAGTTGCAACTCGACCAGCCCCACGGCGCGTCCGCGCCTTGCAGCATATCCATGACGGAAGTGAAAGCCGAATAAGAAGAGAGCGGGAACCAATCGCGCAACGCCTTCAGATTGCCGCCGAGTTGCGTTTCGAGATCAGTCGCCATACCCGCGAGCGTGTAGCGTTGCTGAATACGAACGTCGTCCGGCACGTCTTCATCGCGGCCCGTGAAGGAGACGGGCTGGAAGGCGATGGTCTGCACTTTGTCGATGTTCTGCGCGGCGAACTCGACGATCTGCCCGATGGCGTCGTTATTGATCGTGTTGACAATGGTGGTGACGAGCGTCACTTTGATCCCGACGCTCGCGAGATTCTCAATCGCTCTTAACTTCACATCGAACAAATTGCCGACGCCGCGGTGCTTGTTCTTCTCTTCGCTCACGCCGTCGAATTGCAGATAGACGCCGTGCTGTCCGGCTTCCTTCGCGGCTTTGCAGAACTCGATGTCTTCGGCGAAGCGGATGCCGTTCGTCGCGGCGAGGATGCGGTAGAAACCGATCTTCTTCGCATAGGCGACGGCTTCGAGGTAGTAAGGCGACAGCGTCGGCTCGCCGCCGGAGAAGAGGATGATCACTTGTCGTCGCGGCTTAAAACTTACGGCGCGATCAAGGATTGCTTTCGTGTCTTCAAAGGTCGGCTCGTGGACGTAGCCGACCTGATTGGCGTCCATGAAACACGGATTGCACATCATGTTGCAGCGGTTGGTGAGATCGACTGTCAACACTGCGCCGCGCCCGAACTTGATGTTCGATGTGCCGTGGCGATGCACGTTCGCGTCTTCCGCCGCGCGGAAATCGCGTCCGTAGAAGAGCGATTCGATCCGGCGCAGAAACGCGGGATCGGTCGCCATCACGTCTTCAAAACGCCCGTGCTTCGGGCAGTCTTTCCGCATGATGATGCGCCCATCGTCTTCCAAAATCTGCGCCTTGATCTCGCCGGGATGCTGGTGCATCAGCGTCTCAAGCGTGGTTTCGCCGGAGATGACGGCCTCGCGGACTTCCTTGACGCAGCGCGGGCAAAGCGAATCAGTCTCGCGCGGAAAGCCGAGCGGCGGACTGGTCTTCTCGTAGGATTTCAAGAGCGGCCCCGGAGCCCACTGCGGGCGCAACGCCTCGCCTTCCGGCAACGCGCGATTGACCGTCTGAAAAACTTTCCACGAAACATCCGCAAGGTTCGATAACAACGCAGAGCTTCTCACCCCGCTGAACTTGCCCTTGACCGTCTCGTTCCGACGAAATTGATCACTAAACACTTGGCTTTGATTCCTCCGGGAGTAAATCCCTGATTGCCCTTGATTGTTTTAATCCACGCCACGCTTGATCAAGCGCGGTGATTCACAGTTGATAAAGATTCGTTCCGTCGCCGACGCTCGCTAAAGCCTTCTACCAAGCAGACTTTGACGACGCGACATGATAACGGCATCCCTCTGCGAAGGCAAGACATAGGTTAGTCCAAAGTCCAAAGTCCAAAGTCCAAAGTCGAAGACACGGTTCTTGACATTGGACATTGGACATTGGACATTGGACTTACTATTTATGGCAGAGATTCATCCGACGGCGATAATCAGCCCGCGCGCGTACATCTCGCGGGGCGTGCGTGTCGGTCCTTATACCGTGATCGAAGATGACGTGATTATCGGCGCGAATTGCGAGATTGGCGCTCACGCGGTCATAAAACGCTTCACGAGTTTGGGCGAGCGCAACCGCGTCTTTGAACACGCGACTGTGGGCGGCGAGCCGCAGGACGTAAAATTCAAGGGCGAGCCGAGCCGTCTCTTGATCGGGGACGAC
>JALZKK010000297.1 GCA_030859285.1 Acidobacteriota bacterium
GCGGGGCGGTGTGATGCGCTGGCGCTGTCGGGCGGCGTGTCGATGGGCGTCTATGATTTCACGAAGGCGGCGCTTTATGCACTCGGCGCGGAAATCTTTTTTGAGCGCGTGAGTTTGCGGCCCGGCAAGCCGACGGTCTTTGCGCGGCTCAATGAAACGCTCATCTTCGGACTGCCCGGCAATCCCGTCTCCGTCTCAGTGACGTTCAACTTGTTCGCGCGCACCGCCTTGCGTGCGATGCAGGGCGACGCTCAACCGGCGCTCGTCGAAGAACAAGCCGTGCTGGGGCGAGAGGCGAAAGGGACCGTCGAGCGCGCGAGCTACTTGCCTGCGCGTTTGCGGACAGACGAGCGCGGCCAACTCATCGCTGAGCCATTGCGCTGGGGCGGCTCTTCCGACTTCGTCGCTTTCACGCAAGCGACCGCGCTGCTCATCATCCCGGCAGGAGTGCGCGCGCTCCCGGCAGGAGAGATAGTCAAGATCGTGCGGCTGCCTGAGTGAAGCCGCGCTCGCGCTTTTGCCGGTCAATCACAATGGAAATCGAAAAAGTAATGCAACATGGGACCAACGCCGCCGCGATTAGTGATGAAGCGGCGCAACGCGAGGCCGTGCCGCTCGCGCACGAAGCGATTCACGAAACGGTCGCACGCATTCTCAGCGAGCAACCTGCCCGCGGCGCGTTGCTCGACGTGCCGGCGGGCGAGGGTGCGTTGTCGGCGCGCTTGGTGCGGCTCGGCTTCGACGTGCGCTGCTGCGATCTTTACCCGGAAATCTTTCGCCTGTCCGATGTCGAGATCAAGCGCGGCGATTTAGCCGGCACGTTGCCTTACGCCGATGAAGAGTTCGACTTTCTCACTTGCGTCGAAGGCTTAGAGCATATCGAGAATCCACCACAAGCGATCCGCGAATTTCGCCGTCTGCTGCGACCGGGCGGACAACTCGTCGTCACCGTGCCGAACATCCTCAATATCGAAGAGCGTCTAAAATGGCTCTTCAACGGTTACACTTCGCACTTCAAGCCGCTCTCGCGCGAGGCGCTTGCAGACGTGCGCCGCGAGTTCGGCGGGATGGAAGAGATCGCCCTGCACGTCAACCCGATCTCATATTCGGAACTGCGCTACACGCTCGAAAAATATGGCTTCGAGATTCAACGTCTCTACCGTGACAAGCCAAAATCTAAGCTCTGGGCTTACTGGCCGCTCGTCGCGCTGATCCGTTTGACGGGGCGGCTCACGCCGGAGCGCAAACGTCGGGTGCGCTGGATCAATGAGTTACAATCAGATGAAATTTTACTCGGCGGGAATACGCTGATTGTTTATGCAGTGCGGAGCTAGGCTGCTCGCTGCTTACAAGAGACCCTCTTGCGAAAGTGACTTTTTCGCGGCTTTGCCGCCTGATGTGTGTGCGGCTGACGGAAAGGCAGAGCCTTTCCGCACATCAGGCAGCAAAGCCGTAACTGTTCGCTTAACTATTGCAGGCCGTCTAATTCAAGAAACTTATGTCAGAGCTTTCACACATTGACGAGCAAGGCCGCGTCACAATGGTTGACACCAGCGCGAAGGAGTCGACGGCGCGGCGAGCCATCGCGTCGGCGCGCGTCTTGATGTCGGCGGAGACCATTGCAGCCGTCCGCGCACATCGCACGCCCAAAGGTGATCCGTTGGAGACGGCACGGCTCGCTGGCATCATGGCTGCGAAGCGCACGGCTGAATTGATCCCGCTCTGCCACCCGCTGCCGGTCACGCACATCGACGTGCGGGCCAAGTTGCAAGAGACGGGCGTGTATCTCGAAGCCGAAGTCACGACGATGGCGCAGACCGGCGTCGAGATGGAAGCCTTGACTGCTGTCACCGTCGCCGCGCTGACTGTGTATGACATGTGCAAGGCCATCGATAAAGCGATGACGATCACGGATGTACGTCTTGAACTGAAGACCGGCGGCAAGTCGGGGGACTACAGGAGGCAGGCGGTAGGGGCAGGAGGCAGGCGGCAAAAGGGGAAAGGGGTTGACAAAGCAGGAACACGGGCGCGGTAAGGCGCGTTTATCTTTTCGTCGTTCGTCACCGCCTTTGAGCTTTTGCCTTTTCGAGCTTCGGCGTACAATTGGCACGTTCGGCGGCAGAAGAGATCGTTGAAATTTTCCAGCGGAGATTTTGAGATGAAATTACAGAAATTACAGATCGCCCATGACGCGCGCCCGCAGGCCCGCACGTTGCTCTTGGCTACCTTGCTGACCTTCGCGCTGTGGTTCATTCCTTACGCGAGCGTGTTGGCTTACCCGTTTCGCCTCTTCGTCACCTTCATCCACGAAGGCGGCCATGCGCTTGCTGCTGTGCTGACCGGCAACACGGTCAAGAGCTTGAGCGTCTCCATCGACACGAGCGGCTTAACCGAGACATATCTGACGAACGGCGGACTCTTTTCGCAATTGTTTGTGTCGAGTGCGGGCTATTTGGGCGCGATGCTGTTCGGCGCGCTGTTGCTTTTCCTCGTCCGCCGCACGGTCGCCGCCCGCGTCGTGCTGCTCGGTAGCGGATTTTTCATCCTCGCGCTGACGCTCGTCTATGGCCTGATCGTTCCGCTCAGTTATTTCACACTCAGCCCGTTCACAGTGGTGATGGGCTTATTGATCTCTGTCGGACTAATCGCCGCTGCGAAATACTTTAGCCCGCGCGCGGCCAACTTTCTTGTCGGTCTGCTCGCCGTCCAATGCGTGCTGAACGCCTTGTTCGATTTGAAGACTTTGCTTTTCCTGTCAGTCGCCTCCGACGCGCAGACCGACGCGATGAACATGGCGCGGATAACGGGCATTCCCGCTTTGATTTGGGCCATCATCTGGATCGGCATCGGCTTCCTGATCCTCTCCGCTGCGCTGCGCGTTTACGCGGTGAAGAAGAATCCGCGCCAACCTGATCTGCCGTTTGAAGACTCGTTCACTGTTTAGTCGAAAACTCGTGAGCTGCAATTTTCAGAGGTCGCCGGAGGAGACATCGGAAGCCGTCACGCTTCTCCCCTCCGGCGGCCTCGATTCATCTCCATCCCCAATTGAATCTTGCACACTCGCCTCCCTTCCTTTGGGCGCAAGGCTCATCCTCCGCTGCCGCAAAGACTGGCGCGCGGCTGCGGTCGTCGCCGTCACGCTCGAACAAGTCACGCTCTCGGTCGCCTCGCCTTCCGGCCACACATACCGTGTCCGCCGCCCCGCCGACGCCGCCCTCAACTTTGAAGGGCCAATCGCGATCCTCGGCGAAGGCCAATGGCGCGCGGGGTTTGTGCGCTACGACGTGCGTTGGTAGCAAGGATAGTGAGCGGTGAGCAGTAAGCAGTAGTCAAGACATGACAGACCACTGCTTACTGCTCACTGCTTTCAATCATCCAGCAAGCCGCGCCGGAACAGCGGTTGGCCTGCGAGCGACGTGTAAAACCCGTAACACGCCAACGCCAAACTGATCATCAGCGCCAGCACGAAGCCGCCCGCATACCAAGCGGCGAAATCCGAGGTGATGGGAAAGAAAACCCACAGATGCTGAAAAAAGAGAGCCGCGACGAAAGCTAGTAAGCCGAAGCGATACAACACTCCTATCATCAGCAAAGCGTTAATCAGTGTGCTGAACAGGTTGAGCGGCTGGGCGGGGGTGTTCACGATGCCGATCACAATGAGCAACGCAAAGCCGACAACGAAGGTCAGACGCTCCCGGCGCAGCACGAGCCGGATTAACAGCAGCACAAAGAGGAAGCAAAACGCCACTAGCAGCGTGCCAAAGATTTGGTTGGTGAAGCCGGAGGCGAAGGATGACAGGCCGAGCAATTTCCCTACCGGGTTGTAGTAAGGAATATCGGACGGACGTCCCAGCCACGTCGGGAGCAGTTGGAAAAAGTAGTGATGCACGATGAGGCCCGCGCCAAAGACTGAGCCGATCAGGATGTCGCGCCCGACGAGCGGATCGCGCCAGCCCCCGCCGAGCAGGCGCGTCCATGAGACGATGCGGTTCGGCCAACGCCGCCTGACGAACGGCTCCAACGCGATGTATGTAAGCCAGATGAAGCCCGTGAAGAACAGGCTCGACTGGAAGTAGTGCAGGAAAGAGTTAAACTCCGCGAAGCCCA
>JALZKK010000054.1 GCA_030859285.1 Acidobacteriota bacterium
GAAGAAAAAGGCGCGGCCTTCATCCGCCGCGAGTTGAGCGCGCTGCGACCGGCATTGCGTCGGCGCACGTTCTACATTCACCTCACCGCCGAGCAGCGCACCGGCGATCCACACGCCGCATTCATCAACCACGCCAACTTCGTCCTCAACCCCGCAGACATCGAAGACTTATCCGACCTGCTCGGACGCGCCATCCGCGAATTCAACGAACTGTACCAAGACTTCAACTGCGCCATGCAAGCTGCCGGAATATAAATGGCAGGAGGCAGGAGCAGGTGGCAGGATTGTAGGACAAGAGTTGAGGGCAAGGCAGAAGTATGCTGCCTCCTGCCTCCTGCCTCCTGTTTTTCATTCATCATTTCCCTCGTTGACGTTGCCCGACGTGGCTTGTATCTTACGGCTGCATCCGGCTTCGCTCTCTCCCGGTCATGGACATGGCAACGCTCGTCGAACAATCTGTACGGCAACACGATCAGCACGGCACACACCGGCGCGCGCACCATCAGCACGCGCACGGGCGCGCGGAGCGCAGCCGGCGGCGACTATTGACGGTGCTGGCACTGACCGCCGCTTACATGCTGGCCGAAGCGGCAGGCGGGTGGTGGACTAACTCGCTCGCGCTGTTGGCCGACGCCGGGCATATGCTGACGGACGTGGCTGCGCTCGCCCTCGCGTTAATGGCCGTCTGGTTCGGCGCGCGGCCCGCCACGCCAAGCAAGACTTTCGGTTACTACCGCTTGGAGATTTTGGCCGCGCTCGTCAACGGCGTCGCGCTCGTCCTGATAGCCTTGCTCATTTTTTACGAAGCCTACGAGCGTTGGTCCCAGCCGCGCGAGATCGAGAGCGGTGTGATGATCGCGGTGGCGACGGGCGGGCTATGCGTCAATCTGATCTGCGCGTGGCTGCTGCACGGCGATCACGATGATCTGAACGTGCGCGGCGCGTGGCTGCATGTGATGGGCGACGCGCTCGGCTCGGTCGGCGCGATCATGGCGGGCGTGTTGATGTGGGGCTTCGGTTGGTATCAAGCCGATCCGCTGGTCAGCGCGCTGATCGCGTTGCTGATCGTTTTCAGTTCTTGGCATTTGATTCGCGAATCGACCAACGTGTTGTTGGAAGGCACGCCTGCACACATTAACCTCGCGTCGGTTGAAGAAGCGATCTTGAAGACAGAAGGCGTCGAGGCCGTCCACGATCTGCACGTCTGGACGATCACTTCAGGCCGTGAAGCCTTGAGCGCGCACGTCGTTCATCCCCACACGATCTCGCAGCTCACGCTCCTCAAAGACTTGCGCGTCAAACTCCACGACCGCTTCGGCATTGATCACCTGACGATCCAAATGGAGACCCCCGACTTCGAGGACGAGACGCTCCACTTCTGCCACAACGGGACGGCATGTTTCAAAAGTCCAAAGTCCAATGTTCAAAGTTCAAAGTCATAAGGCACGTTTTCGACTTTGGACTTTGAACATTGGACTTGAGCGAAGCGAGCATGGAAATCAATCTCCTGATCACTCTCGATTTGCGTGAGCAGGCAGCGTTGCAGGCGGCGCTGGTGACGCACGGTGCGCCGGATTGTCTGGTGACGTTGGCGCTGACGGGCGCGTGCCGCCTCTCCACTCTGGCAGATGTGCGGCGGTTGCGCGAGTGGCTCACACGCGCGCGCTCTGGCGGCGAGCGCGATTTCGCTTCGCTCGAAGCGATTGAACGAGCGCTCGCACGTTTCGGGGTGTGATGCGAGCGCTGTCTTAATCAACTACTTTTTAGTTGCTGCCACCAACACTACCGGGGCAGCTTGCGCGGTCAATTTCGAGATGAGGTCTTCGCCGTCAGACTTCGCTTTCGCCTTGAGCGTCTGAGCAGCGATTGGCGTTGCGCCATTGCCGGCTCTCTGCAATTTGTATTCAAGCGTTAATTCGTCTTTCGCTTTGACGGAACTGGCGATGTTAGCTGCCGTGTAGATGACCGTGCGGGCGGCGGTGTCGGCAACTGCGGCTGAAGTGCTGCCGCCGACCGGCACGGCATCGACGACCGGCGCGGCCTTTCGCAGGAAACTCCCGAAGCCGCCGCCACCGCCTTTCTTGTGCATCGCAGTGGTGTACAAAACGAAATCGCATTCCTTAGCTTGGGCTTCCGCTTCGATCTGTTGCGGCGAGCGCGCCGCCAGCGCGACGGCTTCGCTGACCGGGCCGCGCAGTTGATTGATCATTGTGGCGCGCACCGTTTCGGCGAACGTGGCGGCATCCAATCCCTCGCCCGTCGTCGCTTGCGGCGTGGCGACGCCGATCCGGATCATGCCGGCTTTCTTCGGGCCGTCCGCCATCGCGGAAGAATTCGCCGGGCCTTGCGCGTTAGTGTTGCTCGTGCCTGTGCTGCTGCTGCCCGCCGGCGAATTATCCTCATCATCGCCGGCAATCTTTGAAGCCGATGCGCTGAACAATTCTTGTTGGTCCCGCACCTGCTTGTAATTGGCCGGCACGTCGAAGAGCGCGTCGTCGAGCGTGGCCGTCGAGATTTCGATGACCTCTTGCGAGAAGCTGAAGCTCGGTTGATTTTTCTCGTCGTACAGGGTGGTCGTCACCAGCACCGGATAACCGAGCTTCACCGCTCCGCTCTGTTTTGTGCGGTACTGATCGCGGCAGCCGTCGGCCTTCGCGCGCGGCACGTAGGCGGCAGCGTTTTGGCCGCCGCAATCGAGGGCGAAGGCGGCGTCGATGTACCAGCCGTCCTGCTCCATCCGGCTCCGTGTCGGCTCGCAAGCGTCGGGAGAAGACTCCGTCACCATGAGGGTCTTGATGCGGCGCGCGATGTAGCCGAACATTTTCTTGCGCTCGCCGGTGTCCGTGTGCGTGATAGTCGTCGTGACCGCCCCGCCCCGGCGGGCTGAGGCCGGTTGATTCGCCGCCGTCCCGTTGTCCTGTGCCGGCGCGCTGTCTGCCCCGTTATTCTGATCGAACGGCGTCACGACATAGGTTTGGGACGGCTCGCTGAGAGTGATCGTCCTTCGGAGATCGCACTGCATGATCGTGGCGAGCGCCGGATTCAACTCGCTGCGCTGGCGTTTGCCCTTGATGTACGTGACTTGCTCGGTGATTTGCCCGCCCGAAGTGCTTTTCGATTTGATCTTGACGTCGGCCTTGACTGCGGCGGCGCAGCCGACGAGACAGAGCAGCAACAGCGTTAAGTATTTTGTTTGGAATGAATTTCTCATAACGATTTAACCCTTTCTGCGGTCTTACTTGGTCGCGAGAGCCGCGCCCAGATTTTTTTTACGCCGTCGCCAGCTCTCACTAAGCTAACGCGCGAAGAACGGGCGAAAGGGATCACGCAGCCATAAAAATTGACAAGCGATTAGTCGCCTGTTTGCCCCGCCTTCGTCCGTTATTTATACTACGCTGCGTGTCAGTATTTTTGTTGAGTCGCCGGAAGTTCCCCAGTGTCTAATTCCTCGCCTAGTAATGTCACCCGCCTGCTCGTCCAATTGACGGACGGCGACCGGGATGTCTTAAACGAGTTGCTGCCGCTCGTCTATGACGAATTGCGGAAACTGGCCGCCAAATACCTGCGCCGCGAGCGCGAAGGACACACCCTGCAACCGACCGCGTTAGTCCACGAAGCCTATTTGCGGCTCATCGATCAGACGCAAGTGCGCTGGCAGAACCGCGCGCACTTCTTCGGCGTCGCCGCCCAGATGATGCGCCGCATCCTCGTCGATCACGCGCGCACACACAACGCCGAGAAACGCGGCGGTGAATTTCAACTGCTCTCGCTCGATGAGAACATCGACGTGTCCGCCACGCCCGCTGCCGACTTGGTCGCGCTCGACGACGCGCTCAACCGTCTGGCCGCCATCGACGAACAGAAGAGCCGCATCGTCGAACTCAGATTCTTCGGCGGCCTCTCGGTCGAAGAGACGGCGGAAGTCTTAGGCGTCAGCGCGCCGACGATTAAGCGTCAATGGCGGATGGCAAAGGCGTGGCTGTACGGGCAAGTGCAAAGGCAGTGATGAGTGACAAGCTAAATGCTTGTTAGGTCGCTCAATTGTTCAGGGATTGTAAAGAAGCTCAAGAGTCAAAAATATATC
>JALZKK010000315.1 GCA_030859285.1 Acidobacteriota bacterium
AACGGTGCTAGCGCCGCAGGCACCGATACCGGAACCAGCGACGATAGTGCTGCTCGGAACCGGGCTGGCGGGACTCGCGGCCAAGGTTCGCCGGCGCAAGGCCGCAAGAGGGATGACGGGCGATCTAACCTGAGATAAGCCATTAACGGCTATTGAATAACGCCCCTGCTGCGGGGCGAGGTATCAGACTTTTCAGACTGCTTTTCATCACTTGCCTCGCAGCTTTTCGCTTCCTCGTTAGCGTCGCGCAGATCGTGGTCGCCGGTGGTCTCGTCCCAGTCGTAGCCGAGATGCACGGCGAATCGGTAAAGCATTGATTCCCACTCCTCGCGTTGCGCGCGATATTCTTCCCAGCCCGCCTCTACATCCTTTCGCGTCGAGACGCCTGCCGCCGCCAATTGGTTGAGCGTCTGGCGATAACGCCGCTCCCAATGGCGCGCTTCTATGAACGGCGGCTCTTCGCGCCGCCGAGCCTGCGGCGCGAGGTCCAGTCCTGCGATTGTCTCCGCGAGAATATAGCGCGCGTTGGCGAAAAGCGTTTGCACGTCCGGGTGTTGACGAATCTCCACGTATTGCTCGTCGTCCAGACATGCGCGGATCACTGTGCAAGTCTCCAGCGTCAAAAACAGGATGCGGGGCAGTCCTTTATAAACTTGAAGCGGATGAAAGTAATGAATGATCGGATGCTCGACGTGCGCGGCATATAACACTTGGAGATCGCGCGTGGCAGTTCTGATCTCAGCTTCCAGTCCGTAGAATTTTCCGTCGATGGTGTAATGCGTGAGAAAGCCGGCGACGTTCGCGCCTTGACCGGCTTGATGATACAACGAGAGCGCCACCAACCGCCGCCGCTCCAAAGCGCCATAGACGGTGATCAGGTACGTGACCGCCAGCGAGATCAAGGCGAAGCCACTCGCCGATTCGGCGAGTGAAACCAGCCGCATCGCTATCGTGCGCGGCATGATGTCGCCGAAGCCGAGCGTCGTGAGCGAAACGCCGCTGAAGTAGATCGACTCGAACCACGTCGGGGTAGCGATGCCGCCCGGCATGTTGAACTGCGCCGGCATTCGCGGGTAATAGATCAGTGCGAAGCCGCCGATCAGGATGACGAGGTAGAGGATGATCAGTGCCGGCATCAACAGCGGGCCGATGAAGTTGAGCAGGCGATGCCGGTTCGGGCGCGATAGGCGGAAGGCCGCCCACCGCGTCGCCCACCAGATGCCGCGATACAGCGGCCCGGTGATCGGCCCGGCTTTGGCGCGCGCGTCGAGGATCGTGGCGTACACGTCGAACGCTACGAGCAGCAACAGCGCAACGCCGAGGGCTGTTAAGATGTGAGCCATCGCCAACTATCAAAAGAAGGCAGGGACGGGAGGTAGGAAGCAGGAGCAGGAGACAGTTAAACCTTTTGGGAATGACTGCTTGCTTCCTGCTCCTGCCCCCTGCCTACTGCTGGATCAACTGGCGCAGCACGAAAGGCAGGATGCCGCCGTGCCGGTAGTATTCGATCTCAATCGGCGTGTCGATGCGAAGAATGACTGGCACTTCCTCTGTCTTGCCGCTGGTGCGGTGAACGACGAGCGTCACTTCCTGCCGGGGCTTCACGTCGCTTCGCTCTAAGCCGATCAGATCGAAAGTCTCTGTGCCGTCGAGTTTGAGCGTGGCGGCGTTGGTCCCCTCTCTGAATTGACAGGGCAGCACGCCCATGCCGACGAGGTTGCTGCGGTGAATGCGCTCGAAGCTCTGCGCGATGACGGCGCGCACTCCAAGTAGGCTCGTTCCCTTCGCGGCCCAGTCGCGCGAGCTGCCCGTGCCGTACTCCTGCCCGGCGAAGACGACGAGCGGGATGCTGGCTTGTTGATACTGCATCGAAGCATCGTAAATGCTCATCTGCACGCCGACGGGTTGCAGCACAGTCACGCCGCCTTCTGTGCCGGGAACCATCCCGTTTTTGATCCGCACGTTGGCGAACGTGCCGCGCACCATCACTTGATGATTGCCGCGCCGCGAGCCGTAAGAATTAAAATCCTCGATTTTGATGTTGCGGAGTTGCAGGTACTGGCCGGCGGGCGAAGTCGGCTTGATCGCGCCGGCGGGACTGATGTGATCGGTCGTCACGGAATCACCGAAGATCGCGAGCGGGCGCGCGCCCTTGATGTCGCAGAACTCGCCGGCCTCCATGCTGAACTTCTCGAAGTACGGCGGCTCTTGAATGTAAGTCGAAGATTGTTCCCATTGATAAACTTCGCCGCCGGTGGTCGGAATCTCGTTCCACAACGGATTCTGCTGCGCGAAGTCGCTGTAGAGCCGGCGATATGTTTCCGGATCGGTCGCCGCGCCGAGCGCTTGCCTGATCTCGTCCGTTGTCGGCCAGATGTCTCGCAAATAGACGTCCTCGCCGTTCTCGCTGCGGCCTAGCGGCTCATGCGCCATGTCGATGTTGACGCGGCCTGCGAGGGCGAAGGCGACGACGAGCGGCGGCGACATCAGGAAATTAGCGCGGACGCTCTGATGCACACGCGCCTCGAAGTTGCGATTGCCCGACAGCACGCTCGCCGTCACGAGGTCGTGTTCGTTGATGACCGATTCGATACGCGGATCGAGCGGGCCGGAGTTGCCGATACAAGTCGTGCAGCCATAGCCGACGATGTTGAAGCCGAGTTGGTTGAGATACGGCTGCAAGCCGGTCTTTTGATAATACTCGGTGACAACGCGCGAGCCGGGCGCGAGCGAAGGCTTAACCGTCGGCGGCACACGGAGTCCGCGCTCGACGGCTTTTTTCGCGAGCAATCCGGCGGCCAGCATCACGCCGGGATTCGAGGTGTTGGTGCAAGACGTGATGGCCGCGATCACTACGTCGCCATGGCCGAGTTTGGCGTAGCCGTTCGGCTCTGGCAGCGTGAGCGCACCGGTGGTCTCCGCTGCCGGCTCTACGCGGTCGGGCGTCGGGCGATTGTTCATCATTTCGATCTCGGTCAGCGTGCTGGTGTTCTTCTCGCTCTGCGAGCCGAGACCTTTGTCCGCTTCGGTCGTCTTCACCTGCGGAACCGTTTCCGAATCCTGCGCGCCGCCGCCGCCGATGGCATGGCCGGGAATGATCGGCAAAGCGCGCGCCGCCTCGCGCACGCTGGCGCTCAAATTCACGGGGAAGCGTTCGTCGATCTCTGCCCCTGTTTTGTTGTAGCCGTTCTCGCCGACGGGTTTGCTTAACAGCTCAAGGAATTTGTTTTTCAGATCGTCTAATTCGATCCGATCCTGCGGACGCTTCGGCCCCGAAACGCTCGGCTCGATCTCGCCGAGATCAAGTTCCAACACTTTGCTGTAATCGCACTCGCCCGCGCGCGGAATGCCGAACATGGCTTGCGCTTGGTAATAAGCGCGGAAAGCGTTGACGTGCGCTTCGTCGCGGCCCGTCGCGAGCAGGTAGCGGCAGGTTTCTTCATCAACAGGGAAGAAGCCCATCGTCGCGCCGTATTCCGGGGCCATGTTGGCAATCGTCGCGCGGTCTGTCGCCGGCAATCTAGCCGCGCCCTCGCCGTGAAACTCGACGAACTTGCCGACGACCTTCTCCTGCCTCAGCATCTCCGTTACGCGCAACACAAGATCGGTTGCCGTCACGCCCTCGCGCAAACTGCCCTTGAGATTCACGCCGACCACGTCCGGCGTCAGAAAATAAACGGGCTGGCCGAGCATTCCAGCTTCGGCCTCGATGCCGCCGACGCCCCACGCCACGATACCTAATCCGTTGATCATCGTCGTGTGCGAATCCGTGCCGACGAGCGTATCCGGGTAATAAATGCCGTCTTTCTCCCACACGCCATGTGCCAAGTATTCGAGGTTGACTTGATGCACAATGCCGATGCCCGGCGGCACGACGCGAAAACTCTGGAAGGCTTGCGTCCCCCACTTCAAAAACTGATAGCGCGAGCGATTACGCCGGAACTCGATCTCCATGTTCTTCTCAAGCGCAGTGGGGCTGCTCCAGAAGTCAACTTGCACTGAGTGATCGATGACGAGATCGACCGGCACGAGCGGCTCGATGATCCCCGGCTCACGCCCCATCCGCGCCACCGCCGAACGCATCGCCGCCAGATCGACCAAGAGCGGCACGCCCGTAAAATCCTGCAAGAGGACGCGCGCGACGATGAACGGAATCTCTTCAGTGCGCTCGGCGTTCGGCCCCCAATTGGCGAGAGCGCGAATGTCCGCCTCCTCGACGGCTTTCCCATCACAATTCCGCAACACCGATTCGAGGACGATGCGGATGCTGACCGGCAGTTTCGCGATGGGACCAACGCCTTCTTTTTCGAGTTGCGGCAGCGAGTAGAACTGAGCGGCGCGGCCATTGCCGGCGTCGAAGTTTTGCAGCGTGTTGAAGAGATTATGTGTCATGGTTTTTCGTGGCTGTGATCAGAGTCGGCCTGTACGTGACGGACGCAGCGAGGCGAGACAGCGCGACGCTTTCCGTCTTCGGATAAATTTGCTTCCAATGTGACTGGCAGAAACAGCAGTGTAAGTTCCCCATTCGCGGATCGTCAAGCACGTCTTCCGGCAGCGGCGTGGGAGCGATCTGATCCACAAAGTAGGCGTCAAAAAAATCGCCGCTTCGCGTTGCGGCTCTGCCGCCTGATGTGCGGAAAGGCCGAGCCTTTCCGCAC
>JALZKK010000401.1 GCA_030859285.1 Acidobacteriota bacterium
ACTTTGGACTTTGGACTTTGGACTTTGGACTTGAGAGATGTTTCGCATCGGGATTGGACACGACACGCATCGTTTGACGGCGGGAAGGCCGCTCGTTCTGGGCGGTGTATTGGTCCCTTCTGAGAAAGGCGCAGAAGGGCATTCGGATGCCGACGCTTTGACGCACGCGATCTGCGATGCGATTCTCGGCGCGTTATGTGCAGGCGACATCGGGCAGCATTTTCCAGATCGCGATCCACAGTGGAAGAATGTCGAGAGCCTGCAATTATTGGCGCGCGTCGTGTGGCTGGCGAAGGAGAGCGGTTATCGCGTGGTCAACGTCGATTCAACAGTGTTGCTGGAAAGGCCGAAACTGCGGCAGCACATTCCGACGATGCGTGAAAAGTTGGCGGGCGTGCTGGAAGTCGATGTGTCATACGTGAGCGTCAAAGCGAAGACCGGCGAAGGCTTGGACGCCGTCGGCGAAGCGCGCGCGGTGACGGCGCAAGCGGTCGTCCTCTTAGCCGTGATTGAAAAGTGAAATGCTGTTGGGCTGCCTCTCGAACGCATAAATGATCACACCGCAAGATGTCATCCGAAAAAAACGTGACGGCCACGCGCTCACGCCCGAAGAGATCGCATTCTTCGTGCGCGGCGTGACGAACGGCGGGTTCGCGGACTATCAGGCGACGGCGTTGTTGATGGCTGTGTTGTGGCGCGGGATGAACGAGGATGAGCAGCGCGCTCTGACACAGGAGATGCTGCGTTCGGGCGTGACGCTCGATTTCTCGGACATCGCGCAGCCGAAGGCCGACAAGCATTCGACGGGCGGCGTGGGCGATAAGACTTCGCTCGTGATCGCGCCGGTGGCAGCGGCGGCGGGCCTCTGCGTGCCGATGATTTCGGGGCGGGGCTTGGGCCACACGGCGGGAACGCTTGATAAGCTCGAAGCGATTCCGGGCTATCGCGTGAAGCTCTCGCTCGCAGAATTTCGCGCAGTGCTGGAGCGTGTCGGCTTCGCGATGACAGGACAAACTGACAAGATCGCGCCTGCCGATAAAAAACTCTACGCGCTGCGGGACGCGACGGCGACAGTGGAAGCGATTCCTCTGATCGTCGCGTCGATCATGTCGAAGAAGTTGGCGGCGGGACTTGACGCGCTCGTGTTGGACGTGAAAACGGGGACGGGCGCATTCATGCGTGAGGAAGAGCGCGCACGTGAGTTGGCGCGTGTGTTGGTAAAAACGGGGAACTCGTGCGGCGTGCGGACGGAAGCGTTGGTGACGGACATGAATCAGCCGTTGGGCCGCGCCGTCGGCCACGCGCTGGAAGTCAAAGAGTGTATCGAGATTCTGCGCGGCGAGGCGCACGAACGCGCGTTGCCGGTGCGGGAATTGTCACTCCAATTGACGGCTCGCATGATCCGGCTCGCCGGTCTCGAAGCGACAAACGAAGCCGCCCGCAGGAGGGCCGAGCGCGCTCTCGATTCAGGTGAAGCGTTGGAAAAGTTTAGGCAGAACGTCGAAGCTCAAGGCGGCGATGCGCGCGTGTGCGATGAGCCGTCGCGCTTGTTCACTTCGGCGGTGCGTGAGGTTAAGGTAGAATTCACGCGCGCCGGATTTGTGACAGCAGTGGACGCGGCGGAAATCGGCTACGCGGTCAGCTCAATCGGCGGAGGCCGCGCCCGCGTCGAAGATGAGATCGATCCTTTGGTTGGCTTTGTCGCCGAAGCAAAGCACGGAGACGAGTTGCGCGAAGGCGACGCCCTCGGCATTCTTTACTGCCGCGACGAAACGCAGGCCGCTCCAGCCGTCGCACGTATCCGCGCTGCATACACGATTACCGACGCTCCCCCGGCTCAACCGCTTGAATTGATTAAGGACTGTATTACCGCATGAAGTTTTCGTATCGCTTCGTTCTCTTATCTCTCTGTCTCCTGTCCGTGTTCGTCGCGCCGGCTTGCGATCCGCAAGGCCGCGCGGCTAAAGACGACAAATCCAAACTCAAAGTCGGCATCGTGTTCGACATCGGCGGCAAGGACGACCGCTCGTTCAACGCTGCGGCGTGGGAAGGCGTCAAGCGCGCCGCGCAAGATTTCCCGATTGTCTTGCGCGATGTGGAGCCGGGCGATCCGACTTCCATCGAACCGGCGATGCGCGCCTTCGCCGAGCGTGGCTTCGATCTGATCATCGGCGTCGGCTTCGCGCAGACGCCGATCATGCAGGATGTCGCCACAGACTATCCGAACATCAAATTCGCGATCATCGACGGCGTGATCTTAAAACGCAACGCGCAAGGAAAGCCCATCGAAGGACAGTTCGCTGAAAATGTCGCCTCGCTCGTCTTCAAAGAGCATCAAGGCTCGTACCTCGTCGGGATGCTGGCAGCGAAGAAGTCGCAGACGGGAACTATCGGCTTCATCGGCGGTATGGACATCCCTTTGATTCACAAATTCGAGACCGGCTACGAAGAAGGCGCGCGCTCCGTCAATCCGAATATCCGCGTGATCGATAACTACGTCGGCGTCACCGACGCGGCGTGGAACAATCCGGGCAAGGGCAAGGAACTGGCCGTCTCGCAGATCGGCAAGGGCGCGGACGTGATCTTCACCGCCGCCGGCAACTCCGGCCTCGGCGCGTTCGACGCCGCCGAGCAGTACGGCAAACTCGTCATCGGCGTGGACTCGAACCAGAACTGGGTCAAGCCCGGCTTCGTCCTCACCAGCATGGTCAAGCGCGTCGATAACGCCGTCTATCAAACAATCGCCGCCCTCGTCAAAGGCCAATTTCAAGGCGGCATTCACGTGTACGGCTTAGAGAACGACGGCGTCGGCTACGCGATGGATCAGTACAATGAAAAACTGATCGACCCGGAAGTGTTGAAAGAAGTCGAAGTTGCGAAGCAAAAAATTATTAAGGGTGAGATTCAAGTGACAGACGCAATGGCGAAATAGTTGCGACGAGGGGGCGGGATGAAATGCCGCCTGACGCAAACTTATTTGTGGCTGTTCCGTGCCTGCGGTATGCTGCCAGCAGATGAGGTGGCCGGAGAAGATGATGAACACGATCTGGGCCGTTGTCCGCGAAGGAAAAATTGTGCCGCTCGAACCGGTAGAAATCGTCGAAGGCGCGCGCGTGTTGGTGACATTGTTGCCCGAAGATGATGCCGACTTCTGGCTCTCGGCCAGCGATTCCACTCTGCGCGTCGTGTGGGACAACATGGAGGACGACGTTTATGCCGAGCTACTCGAAAAATGAAGTAGTGCTCGTGCGTTACCCGTTCTCAGATTTATCAAGCTCGAAGATTCGTCCCGCCGTCATCGTCAATGCTCCGCACAGTTCGCAGGATGTCTTGCTCGTGCCGCTGACCAGCCGGACAGCGCCGCTACTCTCCGGCGAGTTTGCCCTCACGGATTGGAAACAGGCGGGCCTCAACATCGAGACGGCTGTCAAGCGCGGCATTTTTACCATTCATCAAAGGCTCATTCTTCAGAGCGTCGGAAAATTAGCGGACGCCGAGGCCGGAAAATTAGATGGCTCGTTGCGCGACTGGCTCGGCTTGCGCTAAATCAGTCCTGATGAGATTGGGACAGAAGCAAAAAGATAATCCACGAAAACACACGAACAAACACGAAGAAACGCCAGAGAATTTCGGGTTTTGTTTCGTGTGTTTTCGTGGATTATTTCCGGGTTGTGTCCCAATCTCATAAGTTTCGATTTAGAGCCTGACTGCGCTCTGCCTTGTTTGTGCTTTATG
The DNA here is from genome assembly GCA_030859285.1 of Acidobacteriota bacterium. Taxonomy (GTDB): domain Bacteria; phylum Acidobacteriota; class Blastocatellia; order Pyrinomonadales; family Pyrinomonadaceae; genus JACCRA01. The sequence continues at coordinate 3,736 of JALZKK010000401.1, forward strand.
CTTGAACTCCGAAACATCACTAAGCGCTTCGGCGATGTGCTGGCGAACGACCGTGTAAATATCACGGTCAAGCCGGGGACGATTCATGCCATCGTGGGCGAGAATGGGGCGGGGAAATCCACGGCGATGCGGATCGCTTACGGGTTCTACACGGCGGACGCGGGCGAGATCGTGATTGACGGGGCGGCGCGGCGGATCGAGACGCCGCATGATGCGATTGCTCTCGGCGTCGGGATGGTGCATCAACATTTTATGTTGGTGGAGACGATGACGGTGGCGGAGAACATCGTCTTGGGCGCGGAGCCGGGCGCGGCAGTGTCGCTGGATTTGAAGAAAGCGGCGACAGAAATTCGTCAGCTTTCGGAAGAGTTTAAGTTACAGATTGATCCAAATGAGTTGATCGAAAATTTGTCGGTCGGGCAACAGCAGCGGGTGGAGTTGTTGAAGGCTTTGTACCGGCAGGCGCGTTTGTTGATTCTGGATGAGCCGACGGCGGTGCTGGCCCCGCAGGAAGTCGAGGAATTCTTCGCGATCCTGCGGCGAATGCGTGAGCAAGGAAAGACCATCGTGATCATCACGCATAAGCTGTCGGAGGTGTTGGCGATCTCAGACGAGGTGACGGTGATGCGCGACGGGCGCGTGGTCGGACAGGTGCAGACGCGCGAGACGAGCGCGGTGGAATTGGCGCGCTTGATGGTCGGGCGCGAAGTGTTGTTGCGCGTCGAGAAGCCGGAAGCGCAAGCGGGCGAGACGGTATTGAGCGTGCGCGGTCTCGTCGTGGAGGGGCGCGACGAGGCGAGGCGTTTAGACGGCGTTTCGTTCACAGTGCGCGCGGGCGAGATCGTCGGCGTCGCGGGTGTGGAGGGCAACGGGCAGACGGAATTGATCGAGACGTTGGCCGGCCTCGTCGATCCGGCGCGCGTCACGGGCGAGATCGAATTTGGTGGGCGCAACATCGCGCGGTTGAATGCGCGGCGGCGTCGCGAACTCGGCATCGCGCACATTCCCGAAGACCGACACCGGCGCGGCTTGTTGCTCGATTTCGATCTGGCGGAAAACTCAGTGCTGGGCGTGCATTACCGCAAGCCTGCTGTGACAGGTCTCGGCGGCGTGCTAATGGACGACAAAGCGATCCATCAGCGCACCGAGCGCATCATCGAAAATTTCGACGTGCGCCCCGCGAATCCCGATCTGCCGGCGCACTCTCTATCCGGCGGCAACCAGCAAAAACTGATCATCGGTCGCGAGTTCGACTTGCAACCAAAGCTCCTGCTCGTCGCCCAGCCGACGCGCGGCGTGGACATCGGAGCCATCGAGTTTATCCACCGCAAGCTCGTCGCCCTGCGCGACGCCGGCTGCGCCGTCCTGCTCGTCTCCGCCGAACTCGAAGAAGTGACCGCCCTCGCGGATCGCCTCCTGATCATCCACGAAGGCCACATCGCCGGCGAGGTTGATCCGCGAGTGGCGACGCTCGAAGAAATTGGTTTGCTGATGACGGGCGGGGAGTAATGATGCGTTAAATGATAGGATATGAATCTCGGACATACATTTAATGGAGGTGAGCCATGAGCGAAGCAGTTGAAGCAATTTTTGAAAAGGGCGTTTTCCGCCCGCTCAAGCCACTAAATTTAGAGGAAGGCGAGCGCGTGCAACTCACTGTCACTAGCGTCAACGAACGCGCGGACGATCCTGCCGCAGATTTTTCGGACATCGCGGTTGACACGGGGATACCCGACTTAGCGACTAACATTGACTATTACCTTTACGGCTTGCCAAAGCAGAGCGATAAAGAGCCAAAGCCCTGACGATCAACCGGCAGTCGAGCGCCTTTCAGATGAAACAGCTATTCGTAGATACGTCGGGATGGCTGGCGCTGCTCAATAAGGCAGATGCGCTGCACGCGGCGGCAACGAAAACTTATGGTGAGCGTTTTGCGGCAGGCTGGGATGTCGTGACGCACGACGGAATCCTGCTGGAGGTTGGCAATGGTGTCTCGTCAGTCCGGTTACGTCACCATGCAGTGAGTTGGAAAGAGCGATTGGCAACATCTGCACATGTCACTGTCATTTCCCTGAGCGTGGAACTCCACGAAGCTGGGTGGCAACTCTACGCCGCACGGCCTGACAAAAACTGGAGCCTTGTTGACTGCATCAGCTTTGTCTTGATGCAGGAACATAACCTAACCGAAGCCCTCACTGCCGATCATCACTTCGAGCAAGCAGGGTTTAGCAAACTGCTGTAAGGCTTGATTTACCGTGCGCTCTCGCAGCAGCTTGGCTGAATAAAGATGAAGCACATACGCGAATTGCTCTTTCCCCTCGTCGCCGTCGCAGCGGCGTTCGTCGTCGGCGCAATTGTGGTGCTGTTGATCGGCGACGATCCCATTGAGACTTACCGTTTGTTGATCGGCAGCGCACTGTCGTGGCCGGACGGGATCGGGTACACGCTCTTTTATGCGACGCCTTTGATTTTTACAGGGCTGGCGGTGGCGGTGGCGTTTCGTTGCGGGCTGCTGAACATCGGGGCGGAAGGACAATTGTATGTCGCGGCGTTCGTGACAGCGTGGGTCGGGATCAGTTTTGGCGGCGTGGAAGGGAGATCGATTGCGAATCTGCCGGCGGTGTTGTTGGTCCCTTTGTCGCTGGCGGCGGCGATTTTGAGCGGAGCGGCGTGGGGTGCGATCCCCGGCGTGTTGAAGGCGCGGTTCGGGGCACACGAAGTTATCAATACGATCATGTTGAACTTCATCGCCGTCGCGCTGGTCAGTTACTTCACGCAGTATCACTTCAAAGCGCAAGGCGATCCGATCTTGCAGACCGTGCCGATTGGCGAGAACGCGCATATCCCGCGACTCGGCGCATTCGTGCCGGGATTGCCGGAGCGGATTCCTTTGAACGTCGCTTTCATCCTCGCGCTCGTCGCGTGCGCGCTCGTTTACGTTTTCTTGTGGCGGACAAAGTGGGGTTATGAGATACGTGCGACGGGCGCGAATCCTTCGGCGGCGGAATATGGCGGCATCTCGACAGGCAAACAGATCGTGTTGGCAATGGCCGTCTCCGGCGGACTCGCCGGCATGGTCGCGATCAGCGAAGTGCTAGGTTATCGCTACCGATATTATGATGGCTTCTCAGTCGGCTACGGCTTCACCGGCATCGCCGTCGCGCTCTTAGGTCGCAACCACCCGCTCGGTGTGCTGCTCGCGGCGTTGCTCTTCGGCGCGCTCATTCGCGGCGGCCTGTTCGTCGATATTTTCACCGACCACGTCTCCAAAGATTTGGTGTTGGTCTTACAAGCTACTGTCATTCTCTTCGTCGCCGCCGAAGCGCTTTTCAGAGGGCCGTTTAGCCGCTTCGGTTTGTTAAAACGCTCGAAAGTGTGAACAGTTTTCAGTTTCGAGTTTTCAGTTTTCAGCCTGATGTGCTGTGACTGAAAACTGAAAACTGAAAACTCAAAACTGTTCCTATGACTGAAATCTTCAGCCTTGCGATTATCTTCTCGACAATCAGGACGGCGACGCCGCTGTTGTTGGCGGCTCTGGGCGGGTTGTACTCGGAGCGGGCGGGCGTGATCAATATCGCGCTTGAAGGGTTGATGCTGGCGGGTGCGTTCACGGCAGCGGCGGTGACGCATTTTACGGGCAACGCTTTCGTCGGACTATTGGCGGCTATCGGGGCGGGCGTATTTGTGGCCGGGATTCATGCCGTGGCGTGCATTAAGTTCGGGGCGGATCAGGTGGTCAGCGGGACGGCGATCAATATCTTGTTCTTGGGCGTGCCGGCGTTGGTGGGCGGCGCGCTGTTCGCTTCGACGGGCGCGACGCCGCAGATTCCGATTGATAATCTGTTGCCCGTCGCGCCGATCATTTTGGCGTTCGTGTTGGTCCCCTTAACGTGGTACGTGCTGAATTGGACGCCGTTCGGTTTGCGCGTGCGCGCGGTGGGCGAGAATCCGGCGGCGGCGGATGCGGCGGGCGTTAGCGTGTGGAAAATTCGTTACAGCGCGGTCTTGTTGAGCGGCGCGCTGGCGGCCATCGGCGGCGCGTATTTGTCGATTGGACAGTCGTCACTGTTCACGCGCAACATGACGGCGGGGCGCGGTTTCATCGCGCTGGCCGCACTGATCTTCGGGAAGTGGCGGCCTGTCCAGACAATGTTCGCATGCTTGCTGTTCGGTTTCGCCGAAGCCGTCTCGATTCAAATGCAGGGCGTCGCGCAGATTCCCGTTCAGTTCATCCAGATCATCCCCTATGTGTTAACCATGATCGTTCTCGCGGGCTTCATCGGACGCGCCCGCGCCCCACGCGCTTTAGGATTGCCGTATCAAAAGGAGCGGTAGTCAGTTTTGAGTTTTCAGTTTTCAGTAAGGTCAATGCTGAGAACCGAAAACTGAAAACTGGAAACTGAAAACTGATGATCATGCAAGAGAACATAGAACCAACGTCGCTGTATGAACGTGTGGAACATGCGGCGCGGACGATCCGGGCGCGGTGGATGGAAGAAGCGCGCATCGGATTGGTGCTGGGCAGCGGGTTGGGGGCTTTCGCGGATGACTGTGAAGACTCGGTGGTGATTCCTTACGAGGAGATTCCGGGCTTCGTGCGTTCGACGGTCGAAGGCCACACGGGGCAAATGGTGTTGGGACGGTGCGCGGGCGTGCCAATCGTCGTGATGCAGGGGCGCTTTCATTTTTACGAAGGCTATGAGATGGACGCGGTGACGTTTCCCGTGCGGACGTTGGGACTGTTGGGCGTTAAATCGGTGGTGCTGACGAATGCGGCGGGCGGGCTAAACAACACTTTCACGCAAGGCTCTCTGATGCTGATTAGCGATCATTTGAACTTGATGGGTGTCAGCCCTCTGCGCGGCCCGAATGATGAACGTTTCGGCCCGCGCTTTCCCGACATGACGGAAGTCTATGACCGCGAGTATCAAGAGATCGCCGCGAAAGAAGCACAGGCGATGGGCATCGAATTGCGGCGCGG
>JALZKK010000336.1 GCA_030859285.1 Acidobacteriota bacterium
CGGGCTGCGAAGAGTTCGGCGAAGAGATGGCGGGCGTCGCCTGCGCCTGCGCGAGCAAGAGTGCCGCGCCGCCCGCTCCTGCGCCCGCCGGTCTGGGCGACGGGGCGGGTGCAGGCACGCCGAGCGAAGTGTTGGCGTCGATTAATCCGGGATAGACGGTGAGCCCCGCGCCGTCGATGATGCGCGCGTCGGCGGGAGCCGTGACGTTCGCGCCAGTGGCGACGATCAAGCCATCGCGGATGACGACCGTGCCGCGCGCGATCTCTGGCCCGGCGACGGGAACGATGTGCGCGTTGGTGATGGCGTAAGTATCGATGGCGCTGGGGCGTTGCTGCGCGAGAGCGCGCCAAGAGTCCGTCGCGAATAGCAGCGAGACAGCGGCGAAGGCGAAGGCGGCGAGCAGGAAAGCGGCGACGAGCCGCGACTGTAAGATTCGCATAATCATTCGACTCTCGAAGTGTGTGAAATAACAGTGCGGCACGCTCCGGCGGCGAGAGAGTTGCGGTGCCTAAAGCGGCGCGCGAAATTTTCTACGACGAAAAAAGAAGGGGAGCGGTGTCCGGTCGCAGCAACGGGAGTAAAGCTGTGTGGTCGAAAATAAAAATGATGCTGACCGGATACCTGCCGTGTTACGGAGCGCGCTGGGGAAAGTTTCGCGCGCCGGTTGCGCCAGCAGCAGGCGGCTGAAAAGTCGAGGGATGCGGCGGGCATCTGTCCCGCTGCATCCCTCGTTCCGAAAGCTATCAGTCTAACTGTCGGTCCTAGCGATTCGCGTTACGATTGGCATTGCTGTTGTCTGTCGTCATCACGCTGCCGTCGGCTTTCACCTGCAATTGATTCCTGACGCTTGTGACGCCATCAATTCCTTTGGCGGCGCGTTCGGCGGCGGTTCTTCCGGCGGCGGTCGCGACCGAACCTCTCAACGTGACGACGTTGTTATCGACATCGACGTTGATCGTCGAATCTCGGAGATCGTCAACAGTCGCCAGTTCGGCTTTGGTCTTCACCCACAGCCATCCATCCTTCAAGCCTGAACCGATGGTGTCACCTTCTTCTCTAGCTTCGCGCCCGTAGCGATCTCTGTCTCGCTCGTACTCGGCCTCGGTGATGTTGGCGTTGTATTCACGCCGCCGGGCCGTCGTGTTCGCGTTGTTGGTGTTGACGACCCCCGTATTGGCGTTGTTGTTCACCAAGACCGCCGTGTTGGAGTTGGCATTGTTAGTATTGACCGTCTCGGTCGCGCAACCGGCGGCGAGCGCGGCGAGCGCCGTGCCGGCGACGAAAACTGCAAGTCTCTTCATGTTCTTTCTCCTCGTCTCATCCATGCAAATCGAAAAGCTCGTTTATCCACGGAGCTACGCCGCCCACACTCAGATACTCCTCGTACCTTGAAACGGGCGATGCACAGCGCCAGACATTTGGGGAACTTGATTGCTACTTGAGGAAACTTTTACCACTTGGCCGGGAAAGGCGCAAGGGCAAGGATGAAGGATGAAGAATGAAGAATGAGCAGAATTGATACTTCCTCTTCATCCTTCATCCTTACCATTTGACCGTGCCTTCCTGCGAGGTGTCGATCTCGGCGGCTGATTGTGGCGCTTCGTTGAAGAGGTAGCCCTTCATGTTGTCGAAGAGAAAGTTTTGGGCGTCGGGGTTGGTCAGATCAAGTCCGTAGTGGTTGATGATCTGGCTCTGCTTACGGAGCCAGTCTTGCCAGCAGGGTTGGCAGATTTCCGCGCCGATCCTTTGTCCGATCTCATTCGGAAACGGCGCGAAGCCGAGCGCAGGCCGCCGTTGCCCGCAGTGCGCGCATTTGGTGTCGTTTACCATAGTGATTCTCCGAATCGAGAGTAGAGGATAGAGGGTAGAAAGAAAACGGCTTTCACTTCCTCTATTCTCTATCCTCTGCTTTCTTGATTGCCTCAATAATCTCGTCGTCTTTGGGGCGGAAGACGGAGAGCGGTTGCACTTTGTGATAGCGGATCACGCCGTCTTTGTCGATGACAACGACGGCGCGGGCGGCGCGTCCGGGCAGCCAAGATTTTGCGCCGTAGAGTTTGCTGACCTCGCCCGTCGCGTCGGCCAAGAGCCGGAGCGGGAGGCGGTGCTGTTGAATGAACTGCCGGTGCTTTTCGATGGAGTCGGTCGAGATGCCGACGATCTCCGCGCCGGTCGATTGGTACTCCGGCCAGTTGTCGCGCAGAGAACACATTTGCGTCGTACAGACCGGCGTGTTGTCGCCGGGATAAAAGAGCAAGACGACGGTCTTGCCCCGCTTCGCCGAAAGCTGCCACGGCGCGTTGTTCGTGTCGGGCAACGTAAAATCAGGCGCGCTCGAACCAACTTCGATGCCTCCGGTGGTATCACTTGTTACTTTGCTCATGCTTATCCTTCTTTGCGCCATCCCCTGTTAGTGTCAAATTTTCTCCCGCTCGAAATGGTACGACGATGGCCACGATCACAAGGAAGAACACCAAAACAGGAAGTACTATCGCCACCAGACCGATCAAGGCCAATTCATACAATGTCAAATCGCCGGGGTGCAGAAATGCATTCATCAAAGTCCGCTCGAACATCATGGTTGAAAATCTCGAATGTCCTTAAACGGCGTCTCGCTATCCGCGAAGTCGGGGCGGTAGTAATGCGCCGCGCCATCGTACTCTTGCATCCAGCCTTCTTCCATCCCCAGCTCATCAAGCGCGGAGACGGCTTTGAGCCATTCCGTCTCAGTGATGCGACGCGAGAGCAGTATATATCTTTCGTCAGTCGCGGCGCGGTTCGTGGCGTAATACTGCGCCATCAGCGAGACGGCGACGCGCGGGCTTAAAGCGTCTTTGATCCAACGAAGCGATTCGCGGATGCCCGCCAAGTCGTTCGGCAGGACAAGCAGGCGGATGACGAGGCCGCGTTGCAACAGCCCCGCTTCGTCAAAGATCAACTCATCGCCCGTCTGCCGGTACATTTCCGCGATGGCGCGGCGCGCGTGCAGTGTGTAGTCGCGGACTTTTGAATAAATGTAGCCGTCATTTGAGTCGGCGTATTTTAGATCGGGCAGGTAAACGTCAACGACGCCTTCAAGCAAACGTAAGACTGCGACCGAGTCGTAAGCGTTGGTGTTATAGACGATGGGCAAACGCAGACCTTGTTCAGCGGCCAACATGATCGCGCGCGCCATTTGCGGGGCGAAGTGTGTGGGCGAGACGAAGTTGATGTTGTGGCAGCCGCGCGCTTGCAGTTCAAGCATCATCGCAGCGAGCCGCTCGTGCGTCACTTCGTTTTTGATCTGCTCTTTGTGCGTCTGCGAAATCTGGTAGTTCTGGCAATAGACGCATCTTAAATTGCAGTTGCCGAAAAAAACGTTGCCTGCGCCGTGCGTGCCGACTAAAGCCGGCTCTTCGCCGAAGTGCGGCGTGTAGGAAGAAACGACGGGCAGCCGCCCAGAGTAGCAGGCCGCGATCTGATTTTCTAAACGGTTGTTGAAGCAATCGCGCGGGCAGACGGTGCAGCGTTCGAGCAGCCGCTCCAATCCCGCGACGCGCCGGACGAGTTCGCCAGACTCGTAGAGGGCGAGGTATGAAGGAGCGCGGTGTTGCTGCGGCATCGTCATCGGCGTTTGAGAGTCAGGCGATTGTAGTGCGGGCTTTGCTGATCGACCAGTTCGCGCGGCGCGTAGTGCTTGCTCAGTTTCCAGAGAAAATCCATTTCACTCGTGATCGTGCTGAGAGCGAGGCGCGCTTCAAAGATCAGAATAATGCTGCCGTAAAACAGGAACGACGCGCCGAGCAGCCCGGTAATGACCGGCAGCACACCCCAGATCATGCCGGCGAAGGCGACGACGCCGATGGCGACGCTGGTAGCGACGAACAAGCCGAGCGCGATGTAGAAGACCACCATGCTGCGTTGTAGATAACGGGCGCGACTCGTCAGCTTGTCGAGTTGATAGAAGATCACCGCGCGCCGCTCCCCGACCATCTCTCCCTCCTGTTCGCCGTGCGCCAACTCTTCAAACTTCTCGGTCAAAGCGCGGACGCGATCCACGACACGCCCCAGCCGTGTCGAAGTGGACAAAATCAGCGCGCCGCACGCCGAGATCAACACGGCAGGCGTGATCATGGCCGTCAAAACGGCAAGCGCTGAAGAGAGTGGGTCCATCGTTTCGGTTAATTTCGTCTCCGTTATTTATAACTGCTGAGGTCGCGCGGAGCAAACGGCGAAAGCCCGACCGTCAGGGAGGGCGTGGTCGCGCGAACGAGACGCCCTCCCTGA
>JALZKK010000351.1 GCA_030859285.1 Acidobacteriota bacterium
GCCGAGTGCCTTGACACTCATCCCGGTCAGCGCGCGTAATCTTGTTGGACGCAGGTTGTTGAGTTCTTCAAGAGTCATGCAAGCAGCTTACCAAAAATGGCTGTTATTCTTCGGAACATCTAATCTGCGAGGAGAAATTTTATGGCAAGCACGACGAATGAAAGCAACAAGTCGAAGAAGATCGCCGTCCTGATCGAGCAGCATGTCGAGGACGTGGAATTTCAAATTCCTTACAACGCTTTGCAGGCAGCCGGAGCCGAAGTCTGGGTCTTAGGCTCGCGGATGAATGAAAAGTACGTCGGCAAGCAACAGCAGCTCTCTATCGAAGCCGACGCTACCACGACGGACGCGCGCGCGCAGGATTTCGCTGCTGTCGTGATTCCCGGCGGCATGGCTCCTGACCGGATGCGGACCAACATGAAGACCGTCCGCTTCGTGCAGGACGCGATGGAGGGAGGCAAACTCGTCGCCGCCGTCTGCCACGGCCCGCAAGTCTTGATCGAAGGCGAACTGCTCAAAGGCAAACGCGCCACCGGCTTTCGCGCGATCCGCAAAGATATGCAAAATGCCGGCGCGAACTACGAGAACGCGCCGCTCGTCGAAGACGGCAACTTGATCACTTCGCGCCGTCCCGCCGATCTGCCGATCTTCACGACCGCGATCCTAAACCGGCTCGGTCTCACAGCGAAAGATCGAGACTTACCCGACGAGAGCGACTACAAGGCCGAGTGGTGGAAGCTGGCCGAAGAGTGGGGCGGATCGAGCAAGGCCGAGATTGTGGACGGCATCAACACCGCGATCCGCGGCGAACGTTACGCGCTGACGGCCTTCGAGCATTACCTCGACAAAGCGACTGACGCCGAGATCAAAACCCGCTTCAGCGAGATTTGCACAGCCAAAGGACGGCACGTCCAACTGCTCGAATCTCGCCTCGCCGCGCTCAACGAGAAAGAGAGTTTTCAAGCGGCAGGCAGCGGCGCATGGGCCACTCTCAAGAGTTGGCTGCAATCGAGCAACGATACCGCCCTCCTGCTCCGCGCGCTCGGCGATCTCCAGACCGGCGTCGTCGATGCCTACAACCTGTCCAACAAATTCACCGACCCATTGACGGCAGCCATCTTCGACGAGATCGAGATCGACCTCGCCAAGCACGAACAAGCGGTCGCCGATCTCTACCACGCGCGCTTAGGCGCGAACGATGAAGCCGAACCGGCGCAGCCTTCGACCGGAGCCGCTGTCACTGCGTAAAATCGTAACCTGCTCAACAGCGAAAGCGCCCGCCGCAGGGCAACAATGTGGCGGGCGCTTTTTTTATACAGCAATCGAAACGCGCCGCAACCAAAAAGAGCAGAGCCGCGCCAGCTCGATGGCTGCGAGAGCGAACATGGCACATGTGCTGATCACTCACCCGCTGAGACGCAATTGCCTTACATCTCGCTGACGTGAATCTCGTCTTGTTGCCATGAAACGGCGAAGACCGGCACGGGTTGGACGCGGTTTTTGACGGTCAACGGCGGTTGTTGTGCGAGGGTGAAGCGGTCTGTCCCGCACGCTCCGACGACAGCTTCGCTGATGAGAATCTGGCCGGGCTGTGCGTTCGATTCTAAACGCGAAGCGAGGTTCACGGTGTCGCCGATGGCGGTGTATTCGGTGCGGCGCTCCGAGCCGACGTAGCCGACCGTCGCCTCGCCGGTGTGGAGGCCGACGCCGATGCTGATCTCAGGCAGGCCGGCGGCGCGCAAGTCGGTGTTGATGTGGCGCATCTGTCGCTGCATTTCGACGGCGGCTTGGACGGCGTGCGTGGCGTCTTCCGGCGTCGCTGTGGGCGCTCCGAAGAGGGCCATCAAGCCATCGCCGATGTATTTGTCGAGCGTGCCGCCGTAAGCGAAAATGATCTCGGTCATCGCGGAAAAGTAGCGGTTGAGCAATCCGACTACTTGCTCTGGCGCGGTATGCTCGGCCAGTCGTGTGAAGCCGCGCACGTCGGCGAACAGCACGGTGATGAGTTGGTTGACGCCGCCGAGTTGGAACGATCCGGGGTTCTCCAAGATTTGCCGGACGACATACTCAGGCATGAAGCGGCTGTAATTAGCGCGGGCCACTTCCTCGCGCGCCAAACGCTTGTGTGCGCGCGCGTTTTCGACGGCGACGGTGGCCTGCGCCGCAATCGCACTCAAGAGTTCCAGATCGTCGCGGGTGAAGACGGCGAGCGGATCGAGGCGGTCGGCATAAAGCGCGCCATAGACGCCGGACTCACCGACGAGCGGCGCGCAGATCGTCGAGCGGACGCCCTGCGAAATGATCGATTCCGCGCTGTTGAACTGAGCGTCGGCCCGCGCGTCTTGCGAGAGCAACGCCACGCGCTCGCGCATCGCTTTGGCGGTGATCGTGCGCCCGATGGTCAAATGTCCCAACTGCTCGGTCAATTGCTCGGTGCGCGCGCGCGCCGCCACCGGGCGCAATTCCGTGTGCCGTTCGCTGTTCTCACTGCTGCCGCTCATCATCGTCTCGTCGCGGAGCAGCGCGACGACGCGATCCGCCGGCGTTACGCGAAAGACGATCTCGGTCGCTTTATTAAAAATGGTTTCGGGATCGAAGACGGAGGTCAACGTTTTGCTCAACTCGTAGAGTAAAGCGAGAATGTCGGCTTTGCGCCGCAGCGCCGTCAACTCGACGGCGGCTGACGGGGCGGCTGACGGCTCTGCCTGCAAGACGGAACTCATGATCTGTTGCGCGGGGATCATGATCTGCGTGTGGCCGAGCCGCTGGTTGTCATACAGCACACGCGACGCGCTGTCTTCCGGCGTTTGCTCAAAACGCAACTCGCTCCCGCCAATGCTGATCACGTCGCCGTTCGTCAACGTATGTTCAGCACGCGGCTCTCCCCCCACGAGAACTTTATTCGCGCTCCGCTTGAGTTGCCCGCCCACGACGACGCCATCCACGATCTGAAAACCGCCGCCGCTCGACTTAATGTGCGCGTGATGCCTCGACGCGCGCGGGTCATCCAACACCACGCAATTGTCCGGTGCGCGTCCGATGGTGCAAGGCAATTGCGGCGTCAACGTGTAACGCCAACGGCGACCACTCGCGTCTGTGATGTGCAGGAGAGCCATGAGTAATTTCGCAGAAACACTCGGCCAACCCCGTAGTGGTTCTACTGACCTCTCAAAGAATTACAATCTACCTTTGTTTAACTAAAGGTGCAAAGAAAACATTTTTCTAGCGTATTATTTCGCCGCACGCAAATCTCAACGGAGAGGCCGTAAAGCAATGGCGAAGGTTGGCGTCGTTTCACAAACACGACTGACAAAACAATGCTACCGCTGCGGGATCACGAAGGACACAAGCGAGTTTCACAGAAGCGCTCGCAAACCTGACAGCCTTCAGATATATTGCCGTGCGTGCAAAAAAGAATTCGACCGTCAAAACTACATCAAGCATCCGCGCAACAACTACGCGCGAAACAAGGCGAAGTCACACAGCAACCGAGTATGGCTTTACAAACTTCTCGTCATCAGAAAATGCGAGTGGGAAGGCTGCGCCGTCAGTGATCCCGATATGCTTGTCTTTGACCATATTGATCCAAAAGACAAGCGGCTAGAAATTAGTAGAATGGTTCAACGAGCTTACAGCATCAAGACAATTGAGGAAGAGATCAGCAAGTGCCGCGTGCTGTGCGCTAATCATCACTTGAAACACACTATTCAGCAATTCGGCTACCGAAAATGGACGTTGGAAATTTAGCCCACTGGCTTAGAATTATTTGACAATAAGCTGAGGAGGAGATTACTGGAGCCACCTGTCGGACTTGAACCGACGACCTACGGTTTACGAAACCGTCGCTCTACCAACTGAGCTAAGGTGGCTTTCGATTTGGCGATGGCAAGCATACGAAGGCGGCGCGCAAGCTGTCAAGCGAACACTTTGCGATGAGGAGGAAGAGAATCAGACATGCCGAAAGACCCAACACGCAACATCAGTAGTTATCAGATCGGGGGCGGACAGCTCAACGAGTTTGAGTTTCAGCAAAATCAAGCGGCGATGGCAGAGGATGAACGAAATCGCTTCGCGCGGCAGGAGGAAGAGCGCGCTCTGCGTGAAGGCGAAGAGCAGCCCGCTGCGCCGCAGACTGAGGCCGAGCGGATTCAGCAGTTGATGGCTGACGTCAAAGAGAAGGTGGCGCGCAAGAAGGCGAAAGAACAGAAGGCTGCCGCGCCCACCCCGACAAAGAAACGGGCTGCTGCGGCGAAAGGTGGAGCGAAGAAAAGCAAGGCTGCCGCCAAGCCCGCCGCGAAGAAACGAGCCGGCGGCGCGAAGAAAGCGACGACGAAGAAAGCAGCGACGAAGAAGACCGGCGCGAAGAAGACTGTGCGCGGCGCGGCCAAGAAATCAGCCGCGAAGAAATCGACGAAGAAAGCCGCCGGCAAAGCTCGCACCGGCGCGACGAAGAAGCGCGCGGCGGCGAAGAAAGTCGGTACGAAAGGCGGGGCGAAGAAGTCTGCTTCGCGCACCGGCGCAGCAGGCAAGAAAAGTGCGGCGCGGAAGACTTCACGCGCGCGTTGAGTGGTTAAAGAATACAGACAAGGAGCATCTCGAATGGAAGGGACCAAAGAGCAGCAAGAAAATACCGCCCGCCGCACCGAAGAGTCGAACCTGAGTCCGGCGCGCGATAATGAAGAGCATGAATTGGAGGCCGAAGAAGAATCGGCGGCAGCCATGGACGCGGACGTGCCGCAACCGACCGACGCTGCACAGACGACGGAAGGACAGCCTTCGTAGAATTGAAGGCGGAAATCGAGAGCGTTCGGCGAGTCTGTTGGTAAGTTGATAAACACGCTCGCCGAACG
>JALZKK010000374.1 GCA_030859285.1 Acidobacteriota bacterium
CAATACGCTCCAATCCAAACAACAGAACGTCCGCGCCAAGTGGGCGGGCGTCGAGAGCCAACTTCAGCGGCGCGCCGATCTGATCCCGAATCTCTTCGAGGCCGCCAAAGCCGCCGGCATCCAAGAGCAACAGGTCTTCGGCGACATCGCCGCCGCACGTTCGCGCCTGCTCAATGCGACGAGCGCCGCCCCGGCGGGCGAAGGCGGCGACAAGTCGCCCGAACAAAAGCAAGCGGTCATCGAGGCCAACAACAGCTTCGGCGGCACTATCGGGCGGCTGCTCTCGCTCGTCGAAAATTATCCCGACTTGAAATCGAACCAGAACTTCCAGAAGTTCCAAGATTCGCTCGAAGGCACGGAGAACCGCATCGCCACATCGCGCAATGACTACAACACGGCGGTGCAGGACTACAACACGACGCGCGGCAGTTTCCCGACCGTGCTGGCCGCCAAGCTCTATGGCTTCAAGGAAGAGCCGTACTTCAAAGCCGACGAAGGCTCACGCCAAGCGCCGACGATCAACGCCGAGTCGCTGCGGAAGAGTTAAGGTCGCCACGCGACATCTCACCAGACGCCCAAAAGAAAGAAGCCGTTCCCTGATCGAGAACGGCTTCTTTCACTGTGCGTGATTAAGTGACCTTTGAAAAGCGCGAGGCGATTTCTTGGCGGCTATGCTTTGCGCCTTTGCGCCTTTGCGTGAATCATCTGCGCTCCCCAAGTGCGCCGATCTTTTCAACCCTTACTTTTCAGAACCCGCGCGAGCTGCACATCGAGCAATGATCGCAAGGCTTCCCGCCCGGCTCTAACGTGCAGACTTTGCCTTGCTCGAAATAATCGGCTAACTCCGAGACGGCTTCATTGATCCCGAAACGCTCTTCGCTTGGCGGATTCACCGGAATGTAAGTGCTGCTCGTCAAACGCGGCGCGGCATTGGTCCAGTGCGCTGCGCCGGACGCGGCGCGGCTCATCTGCACGCGCGGCTCGTGGGACTTCTGTTGAACGCCACTCTCATGCTCGCACGCTTCCGCGCCGACGACGTGTGTTTCGAGATGAGCCAGACGCCCCTTGATCTCTGTCATCCCTTCGCGCAACGCCGCCAACTCGCGCCCTAACGTCTCCTTCTGCCCGGCAGTCGCGCTCTCATCGCTGCCGCCCGTCGTCTTTTCGGCAAGGCGACTCGCGACGCGCGCGGCGAGATTGCGAACCTGATCTTGTTCGTTACGACTGCTCATCCCGTCTCTTCTTCCGCCAACAGATCGACGCGATCCACCACGCCGACAATCGCCGAATCAATCGCCGCGCCCGGCTCGCCTGTCGCCGCCGTCGAAGCGCCCCAGCCTTCCTGCACGATCAACACCACATCGCCCACGCCCGCGTCCACCGAATCGAGCGCCAACAGCGTCGCGCCCATCTCTGCACCTTCAGGAGTGACGGGCTGGCACAACATTACCTTTGCATTTGCATAACGCTCGTTCTTCTGCGTCGCCACGACATTCCCGATCACGCGCGCCAACATCATCTCGAAAAACTCCCGCGCGTCACGTGCTGTTCCGAATCCACGATCCCGACAATCGTGCACTCCGTCGGCGTGTCCTCGCGCTTGAAAGGAAAGCTCGCTTCTTTCCCCCGACACCAAAACACCAACTCGCCTATTCCAGCGCCCACCGCATCCAACGCGACGAGCGGCGCGCCCTGCGGCTGCAACGCCGCATTGAGCGACTGCACGACGAGCAGTTTGCGCCCTTCCAGCGAATCATTCTTCACCGTCGCCACCACCGTCCCGATCACACGCGCGAGTTGCATGACAGTTTTCAGTTTTCAGTTTTCAGCCGGACGGTTTTGACTGAAAACTGAAAACTGTTCAATCGTTGATGAAATCCACCGTATCAATCACGCCGATGATAGCGGCGTCAACGGGCGCGTCTTTCAGGCCTTCGGCGAGGCGGGCGGATGAGCCGGCGACGACTAAGACGCGCTCGTGAAAGCCCGCGCCGACCGTATCAACGGCGACGACGTAACCGCTCGTTTCCGTCCCGTCCAAATTGAGCGGACGGACAAGCAGCAGTTTCTTGCCCTTCAGTCGCTCGTCCTTCTGCGTCGAAACGACCGTGCCGAGGATGCGCGCGATGATCATAAAAGCAGTGACGAGTGACAAGTAACGAGTGACGAGCTAAGACAAGTGTTTATCTTGTCACTCGTCACTCATCACTTGTCACTGCCTTTAATTGTTGTTGCCGATGGGCAGAGCTTCATCGACGCTGCCATGCGGGCGCGGGATGACGTGGACGCTGACGAGTTCGCCGACCCGCCGCGCCGCCGCCGCGCCCGCGTCCGTCGCGGCCTTGACCGCCGCCACATCGCCGCGCACGATGGCAGTAACGAACCCCGCGCCGATCTTCTCGTACCCGACCAGCGTTACATTAGCGGCCTTCACCATCGCGTCCGCCGCTTCAATCATCGCCACGAGACCCTTCGTCTCGACCATGCCCAGAGCTTCCTGCATTCGGGTTGTTGCTCCTTAAAATTTAAGTGGTTGCCAAAATTGAGAAATCATTTCCGCACAGTGAATCCACCGTTCTGCAAGTCGCCGATGACGAACGTGTGCTTGCCCTTTTCCGCGATCTTGGTGATGGTTTCGAGCAGTTGGAAGAACTTGATATTCTCGTCGTCCTTCATCAACTCGGCGGCGTTTTTGAGCGCGCGTGCCGAAGCGACCGCCGTGCGCGCGTTTTCTAAATCGGCTTTCGCGCGGATTTTAGCTTCGAGCTGGCGCGAAAATAAATCCTGCACTGTCTTCGGGAACGTCACATCGCGCAACATCAAGCGCACGATCTCGATTCCGTAATCCCGCAACTCACGTTGCAAAGACTCTGGCACGACATCGAGCAGTTCATTGCGCTTATCATTCAACTGCTCACTCGCAATTTTGGAGATCGCGGCGCGCAAGTGTACTTGCGTCAAATTGTGCAGCAGTTGTTCGGCTTCGTAAGTGACGCTGAAAGCGTTGTGGACGTCGAAGCGCGTGATGTATTTGTCGCTATCGCTGATGCGATACTCGATGAAATACGAGAAGCGCAAAGCGACATTGTCCTGAGTCAGGACTTCTTGATTAACGATGGTCTGAATTTTACTCGTCGTCGGCAGAGCGACGACGTGGATTTCTTTGAGCGGATCGAAAAAACGGTAAATGCCCGGCTCAAGTTTCACGTCGAACCGGTTTTTGCGAAACAAATAACCGACGTGGACGGGGGCGATGGAAAACTTTCGCGGCAGAATCTTCATAACTTTGCGTTCGCCCGACCGAAGCAGCAGGAACACCGAACATCGAGGAAAATCAATTGAGTCGCGGCTCGGAACGAACCGCGCCGGTATCCTTGACTTTGCAAGTCGGCATCCGGCTTGCGCTTGCGCGCCGTCCCTGCTTCTTCAGTCAGTCCTCTGATTGGAGTTGCTGCCAAAGCAAATGGGGAGTCGAACCCCTTGGGCCTGCTCTCCGCAATACCCTGTAACCAATTGAGCAAGCCCACATCGTTACAGGTGGCGGTTATCGCGAAAAGTTTAGCACTTCCATGAAGCCTTTCAAACTTACCGCTTGATGTGCCGTCACAGAAGCGTTGAAGAAACTGCTGGCGAGTTTGCGAAGCAGACGGCAGAGGCCGATTGTCACTCAAACCCGACCATTGATTAAATGCCGCGCTGAACGGATGTGGTTAGAGATGTAGAAATATCTCCAGTCGTCAATTGGCTGGCGCGCATCTTCAAGGCCGTTCTTCTGCCACTCGCAAAACCAATCGGCGACGAGTGCGGCTTGCTGCTCGACGTTGAAGCTGTCCCACGGCTGGCCGAGTTTGTCCGAGTAATCGTAAGCCTTCTTTCGATGATGCGCCCAACCGTGCCAGTGCCGCGCCGCGAACACATCGCGCGCGCCGTATCTGCATTGCGCGATGGCGGAACGAAGCATGTAGCCTTGCGAAGTGCGGCCATGATGTTGGCCTTGCCAGACGTGCGTCAGTTCGTGAACGAAACTCACGCGCGTTTCTCCGTCGCAGGCGTCTGCGCCTCTGCCGAACACATCACGGTCGCCCCAATAGATCGTGTACCCGGCATGGCGTCTAAACGGGCTGGCAGCTAACGTCACCGGCACGTTGTTACCCGGCAAGTAAAAGTCAGCGATGCGGACGCGACCATAAGGCAGAGTCTCCGCAAACATCTTGCGCGCCAACTGCTCTTCACCGCGAGTCAACGGACGACTTCGACTGCGCCGAAAGATGGCTTCAATCATTCGCTCAACTCAGACGATGCTAACCTTTCAGCCGCGCGGCTTGGCAGAGCAGTTCGACCAGTTCATCGCGCGTCAACGAAATCTTGCCCGCGCCGTTTGCTGGCGAGCGCAACGCACCGATGTTGCTTGCGCTGCCATCATCAAGCGCGCAACTGATCTGCGTCTCGTGCAGGTAGCCGCACGATTGGCAGCGGGCGCGTTCGTCCAAGTAGCCCGCTTTTTCGCGGACGTGGATCAACTTCTCAATCGCGTCGGGCGGCAGATTCCTTGAGCCGCCGAGCGCGCGTGACAAGATCGCGATCTTGGCCGTGTGTTCCAAAGTTTCTAAACGATCAAATGCCTGCCACACGTCCGCGCCGTAAGCGACCGCGCCGTGATTCGCCATCAAC
>JALZKK010000378.1 GCA_030859285.1 Acidobacteriota bacterium
GAATACGCCCGCCGCCGCTGCGCGGAAGGTGAGCGTCAAACCATGAAACAGTTGATGCGTGCCGTACCAAATATACTTATTCGTCCGCACACTCAGTTCGGGTCGGAAGGATTCTGCGTAGAGCGCACGCACTTCGCTGTTGACGCCGTCCGCGCCGACCAAGAGATCGGACATGGCGGCGAGTTGCTCGATGTCTGTGACGTTAGCGCGGAAGCGCAAATCGACGCCCAACTCGCGGCAACGCTCCTGCAAAATATGCAGGAGTTTAATCCGCGCGATGCCGGAAAACTTATTGCCGCGAATCGTGATCTTTCGGTCGCGATGCACGACATCGACGTTATCCCACGTCGCGAACTGGCGCGTGATCTCTGAGTAAGTTGGCTCGTCGTTGTCGCGCAGGTAAGAAAGAGTTTTGTCCGAAAAAACCACGCCCCAACCGAACGTGTCGTCCGGCGCGTTGCGCTCGAACACCGTAAGCTGATGCGCCGGATCGAGTTGCTTCATCAACAGCGCGAAGTACAACCCCGCCGGCCCGCCGCCAATGATGCTGATTTTCATCGTCGCTTCGTCAGAAAACTGCGCGCCCGTCACCGCAGCGACTAGCGCGCGTCATTCAGAATTTGTTCCAGTAAGTCGCCGACGCCGAGCCTGTCAGCCCACTCGCGTAAGTACGTCCTGTCCATTCGCTCGTCCTGAACTTTGAGGATTCCCGCCGCGTCCGTGATCTGCCGCGCCGAGACTGCGCCGCCTTGACGATGCCAGCGCAGCTTTGCCAGCAGAGTGTCTTCGGGCGATGCCAGAGCAAAGGTCTGCTCCGAATCTGGCAACAGTTTTTCCTGTCGCCGCCGCGTGAACTGTTCTTGCGTGAAGGCGTCGGACCGCGCGACGTAAACATCGACTTTGAAAAGCGAGTCAAAGTGGATGGCGTTGAATAACCGGCGAGATTGAACGGCCCGGCGCATGGCTTGTTCGTCAACGTAGAAATCCTTTTCCAAAGCTACGTGCAGTTGCGGGATGTGTTCGGCCTGTAGCTCAACCACGATGTCCACGTCCGCTGTTGCGCGCGCGTCTCCGTACAACGAACTCGCTATGGACCCGACGATCATGTAAGGGATACCGAGTTGATCCAGTAAATGGGCGACCTGCCCCAAGACTTCCACAGGACTTTTCATCTCACCCCATGAAGGCTATTCAATAACCTTCCTTCTCCGGGTCCCAATTGAAAATGCGAATCACGTCCTCGCGTGGGAGGAGGCGCGCCGCCAACCGCTTGCGAAGTTCGTTAGCATCAGCTTGCGGGTAGCGGCGGCGCAGGTCGGCCAGAATCAAAACGCGACGAGCGAAGATGAGATTGTTGAGTTGTTCGGCGCGCTTCCACAGCGGCGCGCGGCGCGTCATTTCGAGTAGCGCTCGCGCGGCCTCCGGCGTCGCGTCTTGCAATGGGTCGATCATCCCGGATTCAATCATCATTCCCTCAACAACTCGCGGGCGATGACCAGCTTTTGCATCTCGGACGTGCCTTCGTAAATGCGGAGAGCGCGGATGTCGCGGTAGAGGCGTTCGACCACTGAGCCGCGCACAAGTCCTGAGCCGCCGTGAATCTGCACGGCCTCGTCGATGATCTGCCAAGCGGCTTCGGTGGCGAAGAGCTTGGCTTCGCTGGCCGCGCGCGTGAGCGTCCCCGCCGGGACGGAAGCGCCTTCTTCCGTTTGACTCACGTCGCGCAAGTGTGCGGCGCGATAGACGAGCAGGCGAGCGGCGTCGAGTTGCGTGGACATCTCGGCCAGCTTCTCTTGGATTAGTTGGTGATGAGCGAGCGGAGCGCCGAACTGCGTGCGGCTTTTGGCGTAGGCGATTGATTCGTCGAGCGCGCGCCGCGCCATGCCGCAGGCCGCTGCGCCGACTGACGCGCGGAAGAAATTCAATGTTTGAATCGCGAGGCGGTAGCCCGCGCCTTCGCCGCCGAGACGTTCTTCGATGGGAACGCGCAAATTAGAAAACTCGATTTCGCCGATGGGGTGCGGCGCGATTAACTCGATCCGCTCCGTCACCCGAAAGCCCGGCACACGCGCGCCGACGACAAAGGCGCTGATCTCGGCATTACCGTCCGCGCGCGCGCCCGTCCGCGCGAACACGGTGTAGAAATCCGCGATGCCTGCGTTTGAGATAAAACGCTTGCGTCCGTCAATGCGGTAGCTATCGCCTTCACGCTGCGCCGTCGTCTGAATATTCGCCACGTCCGATCCGGCTCCCGGCTCAGTCAGCGCGAACGCGCCGATAGCCTTGCCCGTCACCGCCTTCGAGAGCCAGAAGTCGCGGACGTGCGGTGGCGCGGCTTCGTTAATCGCGTAAGTCCCCAAGCCTTGCATCACGAACGCGAGATCGGCGAGCGATGAAGCGTAAGCCAATTCTTCACGAATGAGGCAGACCGAGCGCAAATCAAGCGGCGCGCCGGGTTGCGCTACCACATAACGCAGCAGATCGGCCTGCGCCAACAGCGACAGCAGATCGCGAAACTGCTGATCGGAGTCCGCCTCTTCGCCCCCGCGCAGTTCGATCTCCCGCCACGCGAAACTCGCCACACTTGCGGCCAAGCGCTGGTGATCGCCGTCGAAGAAAGGAGTCTGTTCGATGAAAGACATGATCAAGGCAGTGATGAGTGACAAGTGACGAGTGACAAGTGGAAGACAGGTTTTAACTTGTCACTCATCACTTGTCACTCGTCACTGAAATTTGGGTTCGCGCTTCTCGGTGATCGCCGCGAACGCTTCGCGGAAGTCCGGGTGCTGCATACAGGCGGCTTGGGCTTGAGCCTCCCATTCGAGCGCGGTGTCGAGGCTCACTTCCCACTCGCGGTCGAGCATCTCTTTGGTCAACGCGAGCGCGAACGCTGGTCCCCTTGCGAGTCGTTCGGCGAGCGCGCGGGCTTCCGTGTGTAAATCTTCCGCCGGCACGACGCGATTGTAGAGGCCGATCCGCTCGGCTTCCTCAGCCGTGATGAAGTCGCCGGTGTAGAGCAGTTCGGTCGCCTTCGCCAAGCCCACATAACGCGGCAACAGAAAGCACGCGCCCATATCCGCCCCGGACAATCCGACGCGCACGAACAGAAACGCGATCTTGGCTTCCGGCGCGGCGATGCGTAAGTCCGCCGCCAAAGCGATGCACGCCCCCGCACCCGCCACCGTCCCGTTCAGACACGCAATCACGGGCTTTCGCAGAGCGCGCATGTTGCGGATCAACTGACAAGTCATCTGCGTGAATTCCAAATGTCCCGCGATGTCGAGCGACTGCAACTCTGCGATGATGTCGCGCACGTCGCCGCCCGAACAGAACGCCCGCCCCGCGCCCGTGATGACGACCGCGCGCACATCTTGTTCATCCCGCAACACCGCGAACGTCTCGGTCAATTCACGATAAACCTCGAACGTCAGCGCGTTCAGACGCTCAGGCCGGTTCAAAGTGATCCAACCTACGCCATTCGCTTGTTCATAAAGAAAACTTTTCGGAGAAAGCATAAGAGCAGTGACAAGTGACGAGTGACGAGATAAAAAGTGCGAGCATTCTAACTCATCACTTGTTACTCGTCACTCGTCACTCGTCACTGAGTACAGCGATGCCTTCGATCTCCACCTTCGCTTCGTCTTCGAGCAGGCTCTTGACTTCAACCAACGCCATCGCGGGGAAGTGCCGGCCCATGCGTGCGCGCCAACATTCGCCAATTTCGCGCTGGCGTGCGAGGTACTCGCGCTTGTCCGTGACATAGATAGTGAGCCGCGCGATCTGTTCCGGCGTGCCGCCCGCTTCGGCGACGACCGCGAGGACGTTGGCGAGCGTGCAATCAAACTGTTCGACGAAATCCGCACTCACGATTTGCTGCCGCTCGTCCCACGCGATCTGCCCGGCGATGAACAACAGCGCGCCACCCGGTGGGACCAACACGCCGTTCGCATACCCGCGCGGGCGTCCGAGCGATTCGGGATTGATGAAATGAAAATCCATGACGTTGAAGATTAACAAGAGCAGCACGAAAAAGCGACGGACAGGCCGTCGCTTGTGCCAAACCTCAAGGAAGCAAAGAAGCTCTTCCGTTATTTTTTTTCTTTGACTTTGATTGTGAGCCTCACCTGAGAGCGTTCCTCGTCGAGGGCGTAATGTACATCTTTTTCTTGATCGATTTGCTCGAAGAGGTTTAACTCATTCAGATTTTTCACACTCGCTTCAAACAGCCGTCGGCTGAAAGGCCGGCCCTCTCGCAAGCGCAGGGCGGAACGCAAGATTGAGTCGGGCGTCGTCGCATTGCCAGCGAACTGAACCTCACGGAGGATAAAACGTTTGCCCTCGTCAATGTTCACTAAAAAATCGACGACGCCTTCTTGCGCTCCGAGTTCGAGATGAAAAGTCGGCTCAGGATCGGCGGCGTAATGCAAATAACCCTTGTCGCGGTAAGCGTCGGCTAGGCGTTCATAGAAAGCTTCATAAATAGCCTCGCCATTGGCAATGTCGCCTTTCTGTAAGTTGATCATTACGCCGATCTGCTCCGGCGTGAAGAGTCTTGCGCCTTCGACTTCGATCTTGCCGATGCGGTATAACGCGCCTTCTTCAACAGGAACAGTGATTTGATGCCCGCGTGTAGTGCTTTCGATCTGTGCCGTGCCGATCTTGGCTTGCAAGTACCCCTGCGCGGCGAAGCAATTGCGGATGAGATTCAACCCAACGTCCATCATGTTCGAGTTAGTGACATCCTTCGCTAAGAGATCGATGGCTTCCGGGCAATCACGCGCAAACAGATCGAGCAGTTGGTGGGTGGAAAAAACTTGATTACCGGTGAACGTTACCTCGATCCCGCGTTCTTGTAACTCGGCGAGAATGTCGCGTTGTTGGTCGGCGTCTCGTTGCGTGGACGGGTGTTCGGTTTGGGCGCTCGCCGGAAGGCACAGGCAAGCGAGGAGGAGCAGGGAAGAAAACAATTTCAACATCAGTCACCTCCTTATGAATGAAAACCGGCCCTGCGTGAAATGAATTGGTTGTCGATCTCGTTGGAATAGTTAAGCAGTTCAGTTGTCGGGTCAAGTCTTCTGCGAAGTGCGCGGCTCGCGCTTCTCTAAAAACGCGCGGACGCGCTCGCGCGCTTCTGGTGACTGGAAGCATTCGAGTTGGGCTTCAGTCTCGTACTGGATCATTTCTTCGAGGTCTGACGCTTGGCTTAAATAGACCGCGCGCTTGGCGGCGGCGATGGAGCGGTGCGGCGCATCGCGGAGGCGTTCGGCGAGGCGGCGTGTCTCAGCGGCGAGTTCGGCATCCGGCACGACGCGGTTGACGATGCCTAACTGTGCGGCGCGGTCGGCCTTGAGCGCATCGCCCAAGAAGAACATTTCGCAGGCGAGGTTTGAAGGCACGACGCGCGGCAGAAAGTAAGTTCCGCCCCAATCTGGATGTAAACCGACTTTGACGAACGACTGGCTAAACGCTGCCGACTCTGCCGCGAGCCGGATGTCGCAGGCGAGCGCGAGATTGAAGCCCGCGCCGTAAGCCGCGCCGTTGACAGAGGCGATGACCGGCTTCGTCATCTGCCGGATCGCCGTCACGACTCGGCGGCCCGCGCCGAGCAAACGCGCGAACTCGTCCACATCCTGCCGCTCCATCAACTCCGCCATGAACGCCACATCCGCCCCCGCGCAGAACGCCCGCCCCGCGCCCGTTACGATCACCACTCGCACGCCCCACTCGCGCCCCGCCCCTTCCAAAGCCTCCGCCAGATCGCGCCGCATGTGGTCTGCGAAAGCGTTCAATTTTTCGGGACGATTCAAAGTGATCGTCGCGATCCCGGCGTCGTAAATAACTTCGATGTTGTCGTAAGACATATCTAGCCCAAAGTCCAAAGTCCAATGTCCAAAGTCGGAAGCCAGTTATTGACTTTAGACTTTGGACATTGGATTGAAAGTTTACTTTCCTGTGAATTGCGGCTGACGCTTTTCGTTGTAAGCGTTGATGCCTTCGCGCGCGTCTTCGGAGAGAAAGAGTTGTTGTTGCAGTTCGCGTTCGAGGGCGAGGCCGGACTCGAAGGGAATCTCCGCGCCGGTTTGGACGCTGCGCTTGATCATGCCGACGGCGCGGGTGGCCTTGCCGGGCAGCGTGAACTGTCGCGCATAGTTCATCACTTGTTCCATGAACGTCTCGTGCGATGCGGCTTCGATAAGTTGATTGATGAGGCCGAGTTGCGCGCCTAGCTCAAAGTCGAATAGCTCGCCGGTTGTCATCAATTCAATCGCACGCGACTTGCTGACGACGCGCGCCAGACGCTGCGTCCCGCCCGTGCCGGGCAGCACGCCGAGAGAAACTTCGGGCAGCCCCAACTTGCCCGCGCCCTTGCGCGCGAGGCGAATGTCGGCAGCCAGCGCGACCTCTAAGCCGCCGCCAACGCAGTGGCCGTTGATCGCCGCGATGACGAGTTTCGGCGTCCCCTCCAAACGCGACAGAGTTTCATTCGCGTGCAGGCAAAAATAGTATTTGAAGGTCGGCGTCACCTCTTGCAGCATCTTAATGTTCGCGCCCGCCGAAAAGAATTTTTCGCCCTGCCCCGTCAAGACGATGACCTGCACGCCCTCGTCCATCCGCGCTGCGAGGACGCAGCGATCCAACTCCCGCATCATCTCGTAGCTATACGTGTTCGCCGGCGGATCATTGAGCGTCAACACCGCGACGCCATCTGTCACGCGATACTGCACGAGCTTGCCGGTCACTTCCTCAGTCGTCTGCTGAACTTTAGCTTCCGCTTCTGCCATTTTCGAGTTACCCCTCTAAGGTTAGAATCCCGGTCAGTCGCAGTCCCAATTGCCTTTAAG
>JALZKK010000384.1 GCA_030859285.1 Acidobacteriota bacterium
CTCGTCAACCGTCAAGTCCGCAAGCAGAAAGCAAGCGAGGGCGAGCGTCAGAGTCATCATTACCATCACGTCGAAGTTGACCGCCCGCGAAAAAACGAGCAGTCCCAAACTTGACGCCAACGCGCCCGCCGCCGCCAGCCCCAACCCGTGCAACTCCGGCCCGGCTTCCCTTTCAATTCGCCGCGCCAGCCAACCGACGAGCAGCGCCGTCAGCCACCCGCTCAACGCCACGCCCAACCGCGCCGTCCATTCCGCCACACCAAATAATTTGAAGCTCGCGATCTCAGTCCAATAAACCAATGCCGGTTTTTCAAACCATCTCCGCCCGCCGAGCGTCGGCGTCACCCAATCCCCGCGCAGGAACATCTCCCGCGCCACCTGCACGTAACGTGGCTCATCCGCGCCCACCAACGGCATGACTCCTAATTGACAGAGATAAACGAATGCCGTCGCCGCGACGAGCAACAGCCAACCCCGCTTGGCAAGTTTAGAATGATGCAAGTATAGTCCCCTGATAGTTTTCAGTTTACAGAAAGAGTTAGCAACTCGAACGCCCTTTCGCGCGAGCCGACGAGTATCACTGAAGAGTTTGTAATCTTCAAACCTCGCCGGCTCACAAATTTCACCCGGCGGCCTTCTGGACTGAAAACTGAAAACTGAAAACTGTTTATGAGAACCGCCATCATCGGAGCCGGGCATCTGGGCAAGCAGCACGCGCGCATTCATGCGGCGTTGGCGGCGGAAGGGAGCAGTGAGTTTGTCGCCGTCTGTGATCGCGTCGAGGCGACGGCGCGGCGCATTGCGGAAGAGCGGCAAACTAAGTGGCTGACGAATTGGCGAGACTTGATCGGCAAAGTCGATGCCGTGAGCCTCGCCGTCCCGACCGAAGCGCACGCCGAGATCGCGTGCGTGTTGTTGGAAACGGGCGTTCACGTGCTGGTCGAAAAACCGATCTCGCGCACGCTCGCCGAAGCCGACGAAATGATCGTGGCGGCTGCGTGCGGGAAGTCGCTTTTGATGATCGGGCATCTCGAACGCTTCAACCCAGCGCTCGTGGCTCTGCGCCCATATGTGCGCGGCCCGCTCTATTTTGAGATTCACCGCGTCGGCGAATTCACCGCCCGCTCGCTCGATATTGATGTCGTGCTTGATTTGATGATCCACGATCTAGACATCGTGCAATGTTTGGTTGGCGAAGAAGTAGAAGTGACGGACGTGCGCGCGGTCGGGATTCCGGTCTTGACTGATCGAGTGGACGCAGCCAACGCGCGCCTCGAATTTGCCAACGGCGCGGTCGCCAACATCACGGCCTCCCGCATCGGCACGGAGCGAATACGCAAGATGCGTTTCTTTCAACCGCACGATTACGTGGTCGTTGATTACGCCACGCGCTACAGCGCGATCAGCAGCCTCGCTCCCCGACCCGACGGCGATCCTCGCCCCGGCGTCAACGTGCGGCATTTGGAGATCGAAGACATCGAGCCGCTCCGCGCCGAGATCGAGACGTTTCTTCACGCTGCCGCCAACAATTTGCCGTCACCAATCTCCGGCGCGGAAGGACGCCGCGCCCTCTCGCTCGCGTTGCGCGCTCTCGAACGCATTCACGAACATACAATGCGCGCCGGTATTCCTATCGGGGTTGCCGCAAAGTAAGAGTTGGAAAGTGTGGGACATTTTTGCTCAAAGGAAATTTCACGCTGGAGGCGCTGAGGCGCAAAGGAAAGACTGCCAAGAAAAACGTCCTGAACTTTTCCAACTCTACTAAGATCGTCTCGCATGACACATCAAGAATTAAAAATCAGCCTCATTGTTCCCGTGCGGAATGAAGAAAATTCGATCCGCGCGCTGCTCGATCATGCGCTCCGGCAAACGCGCCGGCCTGATGAGATCGTCATCACGGATGGCGGCTCGACCGATGCGACGCCGCAGATCATCGAAGAGTATATCAAGCGCGGCGAGCCGATCCACCTCATCCGTGAGACCGCCGCGTGGCCCGGACGCGGGCGCAATCTCGCGGCGGCGCAAGCCTCGCACGAGTGGCTGGCTTTCGCGGACGCGGGCACCTGTCCGGCGCAAGACTGGCTGGAAACGCTCGCCGAAAAGGTCAAGTGCGCGCCGGGAATCGCAGTCGTTTACGGCGCGTGGTCGCCGGTGACAGACAGCTTTTTCAAAGAGTGCGCGGCGATTGCTTACGCTTACGCCCCGCCTATCGACATCGACGGGACGCTCATGCCCCCGCCCTGCATTGGTTCTTCGTTGATGCAACGCGCAGTGTGGCGCGCGGTGGGAGGGTTCCCCGAACATTTACGAGCGGGTGAAGACCTGCTCTTTATGAATAAAGTGGCGGCAGCAAAATTTCCGGTGGCGTATGAGCCGCGCGCTTGTATTTACTGGGAGATGCAGCCGACCTTCTGGCTGACCTTCAAACGCTTCGTTACTTACTCAAGACATAGCTTGCGCGCCGGTCTGTGGCGGCAATGGCACGTGGCAATTTTCCGGCGCTATGCGTTTTTATCGCTGTGTGTGCTGTGCGCGCTGCCCTTCGGCCTGCGCTGGTTAATCCTGCCCGCCGCGCTGTGGCTCGTCATGTTAGGCGCTCGTGCGGTGGTGGCCTTGCGCCGAAATCACGGCAGCTATCCGGCGCACATCGGTCGCAACGCGCTGCGCTTTTTGCTGCTGCTCCCGATTCTTGCCACTCTCGATGCGGCCACGCTGGCCGGCGCTGCCATCTGGGCAGTCCGCGATAAAATCAACCCTGCCGGCAGATTGGTCGCGGGCGACAACCAAGCCTAAAGGCCAACTGCTCCTGACCAACGACGACGCCTACAAAAACCGGGCGGATCACTTCTTCGCCAGATAGTAAGTCCAAGGGAAAGTCGTATCGCTGGTCACTAATCGGCCTTCCATGTCGTAGGCTTCGACACTTGAGAATCCGATCTCCGCGAGTTGTTTAGCCTGTT
>JALZKK010000395.1 GCA_030859285.1 Acidobacteriota bacterium
AGATTGCGGAATGCGGATTTTCCGATTGCGGGTTGGGACCGGCGGATTGCGGATTGGAGAACAGGCTGCCTTCTTCATTCCGCGCTCCGCGATCTGCGTTTCGCAATTCCAACAGGGGAAGTTCGACGGTGAAGATCGAGCCTTGATGCTCGCCTTCGCTGTTGACAAAGACGCGTCCGCCGTGCAGTTCGATTAAGTGGCGCACGATTGCCAAGCCCAAGCCCAAGCCCCCATGCTTGCGCGTCGTCGTGCCGTCGGCCTGCCGAAAGCGATCAAAAATATAGGGCAGGAACTTTTCGCTGATGCCGATCCCGCTGTCGCTGATGTGGACGCGGGCGTGCGCGTCGTCTTGTTCGAGGCGGACGCCGACGTGACCGCCTTCGGGCGTGAACTTAACAGCGTTCGACAAGAGATTCCAAGCGATCTGCTGCAACCGATCCGCGTCGCCGGAGACGAGGCAATGTTTTAACTCTGAAGCCGCTGCAACTTGAATTCGCTTGGCCGCCGCCGCCGGGCGAACGGAATCGACGGCGGACTCGACAACGCGCGCGAGATCGACCGGACGGAGATCGACGCGCAATTTGCCTGTGATGATCCGCGACACGTCGAGCAGATCGTCGATCAATTGCGACTGCGAGCGAGCGTTGCGCTCAACCGTTTCGAGCGCGCGCGCCATCATCGTCTCATCTATCTTGTTCGCGCGAATCAAGTGAATCCAACCGAGGATCGCGGTCAGCGGCGTGCGTAGCTCATGCGAAATGGTGGCGAGAAACTCGTCCTTCGTGCGGTTGGCGGCTTCAGCTTCGGCGCGCGCCGCCTGTTCCAAAACCAAGAGCTGTGCGCGTTCTTCCTCGGCCTGCTTGCGCTCGGCCACTTCCTGCCGCAATTCGAGGGCGTGGCGCTGGGCTTCCGTGTACAGCCGCGCGTTCTCGTAAGCGACGGCGACCTGCGTCGCCAGCGTGACGGCCAAGCGTTCATCGGCGTCGCTGAACTCAGCGGCGTCGAGTTTATCCGTCAAGTACATCCACCCGAAAACTTTCTCCGAGAGGAAAATCGGCGCTCCCAAAAAAGACGAGACGACGAGCGCGCGGAGCAGCGACTGATGGCCGTTATTGGCGGCGCGGTTTTTGTCTAACCGCAGCGGGCGGCGCTCGTTAATCAACACGTCGAGAATCTTCTCCGGCAGGGGTGACGACGGCGGCTCTTCTGTACACGCCGCTCCTTCCAGCGTGGGCGTCCGGCTGTGGTAGCGCCGGCCGAGATTGCACGTCCCCTCGCCGGCAAAGACGCCGACGCAACACTGCTCGGCCCCCATGATGTCGCGCGCGGCGTGGCAGAATGTTTCCAAGACGCGACTTGGATCACGCTCGGCGGCCAACTGCTGTCCCAGTTCGACGAGCCTTCCGAGCCGTTGCAGGTTCGCGTTTTCCAGTTCGATGTTCTGCTCGCGCAGCAACTCGGCTTGTTGTTTGACTTCTTCACGCCGC
This sequence comes from Acidobacteriota bacterium, assembly GCA_030859285.1. Lineage (GTDB taxonomy): Bacteria > Acidobacteriota > Blastocatellia > Pyrinomonadales > Pyrinomonadaceae > JACCRA01. The sequence continues at coordinate 1,488 of JALZKK010000395.1, forward strand.
TTGAACAATTCGACGAAGACCGCGACCTTCGATTGCAAGATGTCCGGCTCGATGGGCTTGAGAATGTAATCGACTGCGCCGAGCGAGTAGCCTTTGGCGATGTTGCGCTCCCCGTCGCGATCTGCTGTGAGAAAGATGATCGGGATGTCGCGCGAACGCTCGCGCCCACGAATCAACGCGGCAGTCTCCAACCCGTCGAGGCCGGGCATATTCACGTCGAGCAGGATCACCGAAGCATCGCAGTCGAGCAAATATCGCAGAGCTTCCTTACCCGAAGCGGCGCGGACAAGGTTGCGCTCCGGCGCTTGCAAGATCGCTTCGAGCGATAGCAAGTTGGCCGGGTTGTCATCAACTAAGAGGATGTTGATTTTTAGCGGTTCACATTCCATAAGTCTTCCCCAGAGGAAATGCGAAATGATGAATGATGAATGATGAATATAACGACGGAGCTACCGGTACATTCATCATTCATCATTTCGCATTCATCATTTCCTGAGACCGGCTCAGACGATTAAGCAGCGGCGCGATCTCCGCGAGCGGCAAAACATCATTGACCGTCGTGGCCCGCAACGCCGCCTCCGGCATTGAGCGCGTCGCCGCGCTCGCCGGCTCTTGGACGATTGCATAACCGCCGCGCGCTTTGATTCGCGCGAGGCCGCGCGCGCCGTCGCGGTTCGCGCCGGTCAGGATCACGCCGACGGCGCGCGCGCCATAAACGTCCGCCGCCGTCTCGAACAGCACATCAATCGAAGGCCGCGCAAAACCGACCGGCGACTCGGTCGAGAGCGCGAAGCCCTCGCGCCCGACGAGCAAATGGTAATCGCGCGGGGCCAAATAGACGCGGCCCGGCACGATCTCTTCCTTGTCTTCCGGCTCGTCGAACGGCAGCGGGCTGTGCTTGCGTAAGAACTCGCATAAACCTCCGCCGCCTGCCCGTCCCCGATGCTGCACGATGACGAGCGGCAACGCGAAGTCCGCCGCCAACTGCGGCAATAAGTTTTGCAGCGCCGCCACCCCGCCCATCGATGCGCCGACGCACACGATCTCGAAACGCTCGCGCATTACCTCACCTTGCGGTACAGCTTGTCATGTTCGTCCAACTGTTCGTAAGCGTCCTCACGCGGCGTGAAGCGCAACGACTCTTTGTTGCCCATCCCGAAGATGCCGAGCGTCACGAGGCTCTCGTAGATCAATTTATGCACGCGCTGTTGCAGCGCTTTGTTGAAATAGATCATGACGTTGCGGCACAGGATAACGTGAAACTCATTGAACGATCCGTCCGTCACCAAGTTGTGTTCGGAGAAGACGATGTTGGTGCGTAAAGTGGGCTGAAAGATCGCGTAATCGAAATGCGCCATGTAGTAATCGGAAAACTCTTGCGTGCCGCCCGCGTGCAGGTAATTCGCGGTGTATTCCTGCATCGCCGAGAGCGGGAAGATGCCCTCGCGCGCTTTTCGCAACACGTCAGCGCTCATGTCCGTCGCATAAATCCGGCACTTGTGATAGAGCTGCTCTTCCTGCAACAAGATCGCCATCGAATAAACTTCTTCGCCGGTCGAACAGCCCGCGTGCCAGACACGCACGGTCGGGTAAGTTCTGAGGAGCGGCGCGACTTTTTGGCGAAAGGTCGCATAAAAACTCGGATCGCGAAACATCGACGTGACCTGAATCGACAGTCCGAGCAACAGCCGCTGCAAGCACGCCTCGTCATGCAACACTCGATCTTGAAAAGCCGAGACGGTCTCTAAATTTTCCGCGCGCATCCGCTCCAGAATCCGCCGCTTCAGAGAAGCCTGCGAATAATCGCGAAAGTCGAAGCCGTAGTAGAGATACACGGCTTCGAGCAGTAATTGAATCTCGATGTCTTCGAGCTGAACCGGCTGTGGCTGCGAGGCGCTCATGAATCAATTCTTACTTGGACGTATAGATCAGAATCCACCTCACCGCCGCAGGCGCAGAGATTCCGCAGAGTCCGCACAGAGAACTGCACCCAAACTCTCTGCGTAAACTCCGCGAATCCTCTGCGCCTCTGCGGTGAATATTCCCTCTGCACATTCTCAAGATATATTCCATCACGCCGTCTGCGGCGCAC
>JALZKK010000018.1 GCA_030859285.1 Acidobacteriota bacterium
CGACGGCACAGGGCTTGTTATTGCACTGTCCCGACCGGGTGCGTCTTTTTGTGTCCGGGACGCTCAAAAAGAGTCGGGGAAGCCGGACAGCGGCAATCGACCTGCGCCTCGCTTCGTAATTCACACCGCTCATTTCCCGCAACAACACAGTAAGGAGATCGACAGCATGAAGAAGAACAGAACATTGCGCGCCGACGCGCTCGCGCTCTGCTGCGCGTTGGCAGTCGCGGGCGGCGCAGCCGCTTTCGCGCATGGTAACGCAGGCGCGACTCTGAAAGCTCTGACCGCGCGGCCTGAAGTCAAAGTCGCGCTCAATGGAACAGTCGCGCGCGACGGAAACGTGATCGCGTTGGACAAAGCCGGCGCAGTTCATCCCGGCGAAGTTCTCGACTGGACCATCACCTCGGAGAACGACGGCGATGGCGCGGCGCGCGAGTACAAGACCGTCGGGCAGATTCCGCAAGGCACGCTGCTCGTCGCGGGCAGCACGGTCGCGGATGGCGCAGTCAGCGTCACCTACAGCATTGACGGCGGCCAGACTTTCTCCGCGCAACCCGTCATTGAAGAGAAGGGAGCGGACGGCACGGTGAAGAAAGTGGCCGCACCCGTCTCGATATACACACAGGTTCGCTACGAATGGTCGGACGCGCTCGCCGCGGGCGGCAAGCTCAACGCCTCCTACAAGGTGCGCGTGAAGTAGGAGCGGCGCACGCCCATTTTAGATTGCGGATTGACGATTGCTGATTGACGAAACGCAATCATCTTCCTTTCCACATTCCGCAATTCGCATTAGTAATTGAGGAGAGCAGATGAAGAACAGATACATTTCCCCCGCTGCTGGCGCGCTCTTTCGCGTGATCGCCGTTCTGGCGCTCACCGGAGCATTCGGGGCGCACATCTTGGCGCAGACGACGCCCGGCGGCACAACAATTCAGAACAGCGCCTCGGCGACTTACTCCGACGGCAACGGTAACGACTTCTCGACCGTCTCGAACACCGTCACCGTCACAGTGGCGAACGTCTCGGGCCTCGTCATCACGCCCGACGGCGGCACGAACCCCTCGGTCGTCGGCGGCCAAACCAACGCGCGCTTCACCTTCCGCGTCACCAACACCGGCAACTTCTCGGATCAGGTTCGCTTCCTCGCCGGCGGGCAAAGCATTCAGTTGACCGGCCCGGCCACCGTCGCGGCGGCTTACGTTGACAGCAATGGCAACGGCTCGTTCGAGGCCGGCACAGACATCGACATTTTCACCAACGCGGCGGACGCGCTCTCACCGAGCCTCGCGGCCAACGGCTTCGTGGATGTGGTCGTCAGCACGAACATCAACGCGGGTGCGACTAACGGCCAAACCGTCAGCGTCCGCTTGGGTGATGCGGCAAATGATAACCAGACTGCCGACAACTCGGCGCGCGAAGTCCGCACTGTCACGGGCGGCACGGCCAACGGCCAATCGGAAGCCGTCGGCGACATCTCGGCGGCAATCGAGAACGACGCGCAATTGCGCGTCTCACTCGTCGCGCCGGCGGGACCCGTCGCGCTCGGCTCGAACATCAGTTACGCGCTGGAAGTCTGCAACACCGGCGCGCGTGACGCGCAAAGCATCACGCTCACGAACGGTCCGGCAGGGCAGAATAGCGACGTCTTCATCATCGCGCCGATCCCGGTCGGCACGGCGCTGGCTTCGGGTCAAACTTTCCCGGCAGGCACGCTCTACACCACCTCGCCGCTCACGATGAACCCGGTCACGCAGGCCGTCTGGACCAGCACGGCCCCCGCAAGTTTGGCCGACGTGCGCCGCGTGGCCTTCAACGTCGGAGCGACGCTCGCCGTCGGCGCGTGCAGCCCGAGCATAAATATGATCGTCACCGTCACGACCACCGACGCGACGACTCCAATCTTCGAGATCGTTGACGCCTTCGCCAACAACTCCATCGGCGCGGCCATCACGGATCAGTCGGGCGACACCGTGTCGAACGCGGGCGACGGCAATGCCGACTTCAACGAAGGCGCGCAGCCCGGCAACGTGGACGGCAACGGTATTCAACAGCAGACACTTTTGCAGTCTGTCGGCGCAGTCTTCATCGGCCCCTTCGGCCAGCCCGGCGCGACGGGACCAACTTCGACGAACGATGACTACAGCAATCGCAGCCTCAACACGGGCATCGCAGGCGTTGCCTTCGGCGGCACGACCACCGCGCCCGGCACGATGGTCTTCTCCAACACCGTGCAGAACACCGGCAACGCCAACGACACATTCACGTTGACCGCGCCGACTGTTCCCGCCGGCTTCACCGTCGAGATCAGCACGGACGGCGGCACGAGCTACACGACCGTGCAGCCGGGCAACGGCAGCATCAGTTTGCCAATCGCGTTCGGCGCTTCGGCCAACGTCCTCGTGCGCGTCACCGCGCCCGCCGGATCGTCCGTGATGACTGGCTTCGACACGGTCATCCGCGCGACCTCGACCAATACGCCCGCTTCCTTCAACGACACGATTGACCGCCTCTACACCGGCTTCCTGCGGATGGACAAGGCGGCAGTAGTGACGAACGGGACGGGCGCCGGCGGCGCGAACGCTCCGGTTCCCGGCGCGGAGATTGAGTACGTCATCACCTACTCGAACGTCTCTTCGGCGGGCGGCTCCGGCAACTCCATGTTGACGATTAACAACCTCGTCATCACGGAAGACGGCAACGCCGCGCCGAACAACTGGGGTTCGACCACCGATCAGGTCGCCGGCTCCGCCTCCGACTCACGCGGCGGCACGATCACCGGCGACACGGCGGGGTCAACCGCTCTCACCGACACCGTCTCGTCGGTCGCGCCGGGACAGTCGGGCGTCTTCCGGTTCAAGCGCCGGATCAGGTAAACCGCAACGATGAATGATAAATGACAGGCAGAAGACAGAAGACAGGAGACAGAATAAGAAGCGGTTTGCGGTCTCTCCATTCTGAATTCTGTCTTCTGACTCCTGTCTTCTTGAATTCATCATTCCGCATTCATCATTCTTTCTTCTTCCTTCTTCACTTGATGTAGAGATGCTCACAGTTCGCTTCCAAAGCAACGCCGTCGTCGCCGCGCTCGCCTTCGCGCTCTCGTTCGTGTTGGCGACGGGCGCGTGGGCGCGCGGGACGGACGATCCTCCGACCGGCGCAGGCACGCTTATCATCAACCGCGCACAAGCTACCTACCAAGACGATTCGGGCGCGAACTTCACCACCGTCTCGCCGACGATCACGGTCACGGTGCTGGCCGTCGCCGCGCTCGTCGTCACGCCCGACGAAACGCAACCTTCGGCCAGCGCCGCCCCGCGCGAGCGCGTCACGCGCGTCTTTCAAATCTGCAACGCCGGCAACACCTCGGACGCCTACACACTCACGCGCGCCGAGATTTCCGCGCCGGCGAGCGTCCATGAATTTTATTTCGACGCGGACAACAACGGCATCGTCTCCGCGCCGCCCGACACGCTCGCGCGCTTGAACGAGACCGCGAGTCCGCAGGTCGCGCCGGGCGCGTGCCTGAACGTCCTCGCCGTCGTTGACACGGGCGATGTCGCGCCGCAGAGTACGCTGACGATTAATCTGACAGCGCGCTCGAACAATACAACCGGCGTGAACGGGATGGCCGAAGATGCCGGCACGATCATCAACGCCGTCGGTAACAGCGCGCGTTTGACCGACCCGAATAACACGAGCCTGCCGCCCCCGAAGCTGGTCGAAAACCGCGACCGCATCACCGCCACGACGGGGCAGACGCTCAACTACTCGATCTCTTTCCGCAACAGCGGCGGCGTCGTGGCGCGGCAAGTCCTCTTGAGCGATGAACTGCCGGCGGGACTCGAATACGTCGCCGGCACGCTGCAACTCGCGGGGCGCACGCTCTCCGACGCGGCGGACGCGGACGAGGGCGCGGTCGTGGGACGCCGCATTGAAGTGCGACTCGCGCAAGTCGCCGTTGACCAACTCATTCAAATTAACTATCAGGCGCGCATCACCGATCAAATGCCGCCCGGCGCGGCGATCATCAACACCGCCAATTTGAGCGGCGAGAATTTTACGGCGACGAATACTTCCGATGCCGTCGCTGTCGTCGATCCGTTCGGCGTCGTCTATGCCGGACACTCCGGCGGCGCTGTCCGCATCGGCGGCGCGCGCGTTTCACTCCTGACGGATCAGGCGGGCAATCCTCTTCAGCTTCCGCCCGATGTCGGTTTCACGCCGAACGAGCCGAACGTCAACCCCTTCTCGACCGACGCACAAGGCCGCTTCGCCTTCGCACTCACGCCCGCGCAGCTCGGCACGCCGAATCAACCGGCTCGTTATTACGTCAATGTCACCGCGCCGGGCTATCGCGGACGCTTGCTTGAGATCACTCTGCGTCCTGCCGGCGACGTCTTCGAAATGACGGTGCGCGCGCTCGACGGCCAGCCTCTCGCCCGCGCTGGCAGCTTCGCGCTCGCCGACACGGAGACGGTCTTGATCGAAGACATCGCCAGCATCGCCCTCAACATCCCGCTCTTTGAAATCTCCGCCCTTGAGATCACCAAGACGGCTGACAAGCAAACGGCGGAAGTCGGCGACCTTATCACTTACCGCGTCGCCGTGCGAAACGCGACTGCCTCGCCGATGACCAACGTGGTCGTGCGCGATCAATTGCCGTCGTCGTTTCATTATGTCGAAGGCACGGGGCGGATTGAGACGGGGCGTGACGACGCGCGCGACCTCGCACCTGAGATCGCTGCTGACGGTCAGTTGAATTTTCGTTTGGGACGGCTTGACGCGGGCGCAAGCGTGACGCTCGTCTATCGCGTGCGTGTCGGCGCAAACGCGCAGGATGGGGACCAGTTCAACTCCGCCGTCGCCTCTGGTTTGTTTCCTTCGGGCGAGCGCGCCACGACGCCGGCAGCACGCGCAGGCGTGCGCGTCGGGCGTGGCGTCTTCTCGACCCGGCAGTTCATCATCGGGCGCGTCTTTGAAGACAAAAACAACAACGGGCAGTTCGACGCGGACGCGGGCGAGCGACCCGTCGAGGGCGTTCGCCTGTATCTCAACAACGGCCAATCGGTGATTACGGATTTCGCAGGCCAGTACAACATCCCATCCATCGGCGAAGGCGCGTCCGTCATCTCGCTCGATCCGGTGACAGTGCCGGACGGCTACCTGCTGGCGGGCGAAGGCCGCCGCCCCGGTCGGAGTTGGACGCGCCTCTTACGCACACCGCTCGGCGGCGGCGCGCTGCTCCGCCAGAACTTTGCGCTCATTCCGCCGGCAGAGGGCAGGGA
>JALZKK010000026.1 GCA_030859285.1 Acidobacteriota bacterium
TGACGGCAAACTCTTCGACGCTGGTCGCCGTGCAAGTCAACCGCTTTATGAACATTTGGGTCGCCGCGCCGGACGCGGCAAGCGCGGACAACGCCAAGCAGCTCACGCACGGCCTCGGCAGGCGCGATGGCGACAAAGATTTGTCGCTGACGCCAGACGGGAAGATCATTTATCACTCGCTGGCGAGCGGCAATTGGGACATCTGGAGCGTGAACGCGGACGGCTCCGGAAATAAACAACTGACGACCGCCGGCGCCAACGCCTTCCCTTCCGCCTGCGCCGACGGACGCTACATCGTCTTCAGCTCCGACAGATCGGAACAAAATGCTATCTGGCGGATGGATATTGACGGCGGCAACCCCAAGCAACTGACGGAGAGCGGCGTCAACCCGTCCTGCTCGCCTGATGGTCAGTGGGTGTTTTACTACGCGGGCAGAGCGGGCCGGGCAGAGTTGTGGAAAGCGCCGATTGACGGCGGCGAGTCCGTTGAAGTGCCGATGCCCGCGAAGGACACGGCGACCGCGCCCGTCGTTTCGCCTGACGGCAGATTCATTGCTTGCAATTATGTGGTCGGCGAGCCGGGCGCGCAGTTCCGCATCGGCGTTCTGCCCATCGCAGGCGGAGAGCCGATCAAAATCTTCGAGGTGAACAGCTACGCCATCAAGCCGCTCGGCTGGACGCCTGACAGCCGCGCCGTCACCTATATTGACACGCGCGCGGGAGTCTCGAACATCTGGCGACTACCGCTCGACGGCGGCGCGCCCTCGCCCGTCACCAACTTCAACTCCGGCCTGATCTGGTCTTTCGCTTCGTCGCGCGACGGCCAGCGACTCGCCCTCTCGCGCGGCACTGTCAATAGCGATGTCGTCCTACTCAACGATTCTAAATAGCAGCGCCGCTCAAGTCCGCCTTTTCAGAAAAAAAGAGCGCATCGCTGGGAGCGCAGCCTTTTTAACGCCTCTCCCTCCTTTCGCCTTCGACCATCAACTCGTTGTTGACCTCGAACAAGCCCGGCACGCCGCGCGCTCTGGTGTAGGCGATGGTCTTGTCGCCTTCGCTGCCGACCCAACCTTTGAGCGTCGCGCGTCCGTTTTTGACGATGATGTGAATCGATTGCAGCGAGCCGACCTGATAACGAAACAGCGGCCCGCTGTAGATGGCCTGATAAAGCTCCCGCCGCAGACGGTCGTCGTTGGGCGAGAGCGGCAAGACTTCGATATTATTGACGACGCGCGTCACGCCCTCGACATCTTTGACGTAAGCCTCGGCGCGCGATTTGGTGTCGGGCGGCGTCGTGACCTGTCCTTGCAGGATCACTGTGCCATCGGGTTGAACTTGAAATGCAAGCCAGTCGAAGACGCTGTAGTACGGCAGCGTCAGCAACTCGCTCCGCACCTCGCGGGTGATGCGCGCCACTGAGCGGCGCGTTTCTTGGACGGCGGACAAGCTCGCGTTGCTGATCTGGGGTTGCCGCTCTCCCGTGAGATAGGCGGCGGGCTGCCGTATCGCCGTCTGTCTCGTTCCCTTCCTCGTCGAATAGTTGGCGAGAGTTTGTGGGAAGACGCGCACGTAGGCGGGCATTTGCGCCATCGTCATCTTCATCTCGCCTGTCAGAATATCGCGCGCTTTCATGCCGTAGATGGCTTCGTTCAGGTTGTTGTCGGGATTGACGACCGCACCTTGAATCGCGGCCCCGATGAAAGCCCCTTTGCTGCGCGAGTAGGAGAGGATCGCGGCGTCGAGCGTCAAATTCGTTCGGGCGGCGGCGGTTCTGCCGACCGGCCCCGCCGCGATGCTGACTTCGCCGCCAAACTCGAACTTATCTTCAAGCAAGCCCTTCAGTCCGCCCTCATTCATGAACAGCAACACATAGTCGGTTGATTGCGCGCCGATCTGCGCGCCGAAGCTGCCGCCGCCGATGTTGAAGAAAGCGGGCGCGCTCCAACCCGTCGGCGTCCGCCGGCTGATCACGCCGTCGCCGCCGCGCCCGCCGATGATAAAGGCCGCTTTCAAGACGTTGGGAAAGACCGCCACCGCTTCGGCTTTATCGAGCAACTCACGCGGAATCGCTTTCTCCGGCACTTTCATGATCTCGCGAAAGACTTCAGCAGCCTTCCGCGATTCTTCCGTCGCTTCGTTGAGCTTCCCTTTGTCGATCTTGCGCGCCTCAGCAGTCTGCGCCGGGACACTCACGGCGGACAGACACAACGCCAACACAACGCCGATAGAGAGCGCGGCGCTTCGCTTAATTCTTTCCAACATTCTTTCCTCCTAATTTGTGCGGCGCGCTCCCAAAGCGGGCGCGCCCGTCCGTTTCAATTCGTCTCAGCACATCACGCCCGTTACCTTCAAGGATGCGAAGACTGTGCCGGCAAATTATGTTCACTGAAATAATAACAGTTCAGTTTAACTCGCACGGCAGCAACCGAGAGAGAGTATGAACACTTACAACTCGTAAGTATTTACACCCACGCCGGAGGCGGAAACGTCACGAAGTTATGCACAAAGTTTCAAATGAACTTAGAGCTGGTTGCAAAATTAAAGCAACCGTCGCACATCACTATCTGAAAAGTTAATTTTGCAACCAGCTCTTAGCAACAAAAATGTCAGACGCGCTCCGCGATGCCGGACACTTTGCCGAGGCCGTATTGCTCGCACAGGAACAGATAGCCGAGCGCAAGCGTCTCTTCGTTGAGCCGCTCGCTCAAGCCCAGTTCGCTCAAGGGAATGCCGTCCGGGATTTGCTTGAGCAGGGACCAGAGCAGGAATTGCCAGAGCGTGCCGCCGCGATATGGATAATCAAAGGCGTCGCGCTCAAGTGTCCGCACGATCTCGACGGCGGAATCTCCCCGATACTTTATTCCTCCGGTGTGAAATTCCATCGCGCTTTGTCGCATCCCCTCTCCGTTCCGTGCCGGTGCGTGAAGAGGCCGCAAAGGCTGAACGGAACTCCCAAACAGCGAGGACACGGTCGGTGATCATTGAAGGCCATCCTTCGTGTGCTTCGTGTCCTTTGTGGTTTCATCTCCCTCTTGTGAGGCACTACCCAAACTAACTGAAGGAGTGGCAACCAAGCGAGAGTGTGATTACTTACGAGCCGTAAGTGTTTACACTTACCGGCAGAGCCGGCGACTCTAAATCGAACCACAGAAGAATGAGGCAGGATTAACAAGATGGACAAGATGACAGGGACAGAGAGCCAGCCTTTTTCTCCTTGCTCTTGTGAATCTTGTTAATCCTGTCTATTTCTTCTGTCCCGCTCCTGCCTGTTTCGATTTAGGGTGGTGGCCTAAAGCGGCGGATTAGTTCGCGCGCCGGAGTGTGAACATCGTCAGTTCGGGCGGGCAGTTGATGCGGATGGGAACGTAGCTGAAACCAATGCCGCGATTGACATAGAGGCGATTGCCGGGCTGCCCGTATCCGTCGATCCAGCCATCGCCATGAATCTGATTGTCGCTAACGAGGGACGGCCAAGACCATTCCGGCGTAAACGGTATGCGAATCTGCCCGCCGTGCGTGTGGCCGGCCAACGCGAGCGGAGCTGCGCCGGCGGGCAGTTGGATGAATGAATCAGGGTTGTGCATGAAGACCAAGCGGGGCGCTTTCGCCGGCACTTGTGAGAGGGCCACTGCCGGGTTGTCGTGCTGCGCGAAGTGCGAGCCGATGCCGACCACGTACAGCGGCGGCTCGCCAGTCGTCGTTTCCGCCTGTGAACCGTTAGGCCGCGCCGCAGGACTTGGCAGCGCGGCGGCGGCGTTGTCCAACACCCGCACGCCCGCGCCCTCCAACGATTGACGTAACAGGCGGGCCAGCCATTCCTGCTTCAAGTCGTGCGGCGTCATCATCCCGTAATCGTGATTGCCCAGCACGGCGTAGGTCGGGATACCCGCCGCTACGAGTGGCCGGAGCATGTCCGTCACTTTGCCGATCACTTCGCCGGCCTCTCGGTAATCCTCTTCCTCAAGCTCGTCTCGCGTCTCCTCTTTCGTCTCTTCGCCGAGCGGCTTGTAAACAAAGTCGCCCGCGATCAAGACGAGCGCGGGACGTTCCTCAACCAAGCGCCCCACGATCCGGCGGGCGGTGTCCGTATTGTTCAGCCACATCCCGACTTGCAGATCAGCGATGAGCGCTACGCGCGCGCCTTCCCACGCGGCAGGAAGTTGCGGAATTTCCGCCATCTCCTCTTTCACGTCAATCAAGCGCGGCTCGACGACGATGCCCCAAGTGAGAAGTAACACCAGCACGGCCACGATAATTAGCAATACACGCTTGAGAAATTTCAGCTTGAAACCCTCCTCCCGATGATAGCGGCTGTTACACCTACGAGCGAACAATTTCACTGGAAGTATCAGTCAGATTGTTGATGCTCCATCACGAAGCGCGCGATCTCGACGCGGTTGTGGAAATTCTTCTTGGCGAGAATGTGGCTGATGTGGTTCTCGACGGTTCTGACGCTGATCTTCAGCTCGGCGGCGATCTCTTTGTTGCTTAGGCCGCGCGCTACGGCGTCGGCGATGCGCGCTTCGGCCACTGTCAATTGTTCGTCTTGAAATGGCTCCGGCTCTGTCGCGCTTGCGCCGACTGCGAGGCGCGCGATCTCGGTGTGGGTGCGCTGGACGCGGTTGAGAATGTTGGAGACGATGGCGATCAGTTCATCCGGCTCGAACGGCTTAGTGAGGTAGGCGTCCACGCCGGAGCGGAAGCCGGCGATCCGATCTGCCGTTTCGTCTTTCGCGGTGAGGAAGACGACGGGCAAGATAACTGTGCGGTGCGCCGCGCGGAGTTGGCGCACCAAAGTGTAACCATCCATGCCGGGCATCCGAATGTCGCTGATCATTAAATCGGGAAGCGTCTCGGCCACCTTCAACAACGCCTCCGCGCCGTTGCGCGCGGTCGCCACTTCGTATCCTTCGGCGCGCAGGCAGATCGCCACCGCTTGCAACAGATTCGGCTCGTCATCGACGACTAGTAATCGTTTAGCCATTTCGTTGCTCCTCGCCCGTAGCCATCGCGGCGCTCGCGCGGCAAAGACTACCATGCATTACTTTTTGCTCACTACCTTTTCGTTTAGCAATTCGCCTGCTGTGCTCTGATTCAGTGTTCCGTTTGCGGCGGCTTCAATTTGCAATCCGCTATCTGACATCCGCAATTCCAGTAGTGGCAATTCGACGGTGAAGGTCGCGCCTTGCCCTCGCCCCGGACTCGCGGCGCGCACGCTGCCGCCGTGCATCTCCGTTAAGTGGCGCACGATTGCCAGCCCCAATCCTAGCCCGCGCCCGCCGCTGCTTTCGTCGGCTTGGTAGAACCGTTCAAAGATGCGCGGCAGACATTCGGCGTCGATCCCTTGGCCGGTGTCGCACACGATGATGCGGGCTGTTGTGCCGTCATGCTCCGACATCAACTCGACGCGCCCGCCCGCCGGAGTGAACTTAATAGCGTTGGACAGAATGTTCCAGATCACTTGTTGGAGCCGGTCGGGATCGCCCCACACCCGATATACCGGCGCGTCGGGTGTGGCGACGAGTTTGATGTTCTTTGCGTCGGCGGCGGGCTGCACCGTTTCAATGGCGGCGGCGATCACCGGTTCCAGTTCAATTGAGCGGGGATTGATGCGGAGCTTGCCCATCATGCTGCGCGACACGTCGAGCAGATCGTTGATCAACTGTGCGAACGTCTTCACGCTGCCAGCGAGAGTTTTGAGCGCGTAGGCGGATGTCTCCTCGTCCAGCTTGCCGGAGGCCAGCATTCGCGTCCACATCAGCATCAACGTCAACGGCGTGCGGAGTTCGTGCGAGACGGTGGCGAGAAATTCGTCTTTCAAGCGGTTGGCGGTTTCGGCTTCGGCGCGGGCCGCCTGCTCGCGCGCGAGCAATCGTTCTATTTCTTCCTGAATCTTCTCAGCGCGCTTTCTCGATGAGTGGAGAGCTTCGCAGAGCAGAGAGATCAGCGCCCCGACCAGCACGAAGAGAAACAAGCTCACTCTATCGTTCGGATTGATCAGTCTTAATGAATAGTAAGGAGCGAAGAAGAGATAAGTCCCGATACTTGCGCCGAGCAGCGTGGCTAACAAGCCCGGCCAGAGCCGGCCATACCACGCGCTGATCATCACCGACAAAGTGAACAGCAGCAGCGGAGATTCGCCGCCGAGGACAGGTTCGAGCAACAGCCTGATCACTGTCGCCAACGCCACCGATAACACGGCGACGCCATAGCGCAACAACGAGGCATGAGTTTCCGCTTGCACGTTGTTTCTCACAGCAAACCCATCTGAACTCAAAATGGGGAGCGTCGCCTTTGTCCGCTTCAACCGAATGCCAATCAGGAATGCCGATATCATACTAAAATTCGTGGTCTAGGTGGAGGAAAGCGAAGATTTAGAGCGCCCAACAAAGTTCAAGAAAGGAAATGTGAGGAGGCGCTTTGCCAATTGTATAAGGGTAATCACTCATCGCCCGTAAGTAATCCCACTGATGCGCGCAGCACCCTGCTCGTTTAATTTGGAAGTATTGCTATTGAGAAGGAGCGACGCAGATGACAATCAATTTAAGAATGCTTTCAAAGCACTTGTGGCCCGCCGTCGGATTATTGTTCGGCATCTTGCTGCTGGGCGCGTCGAACTCGACAAACGCGCAGGAAGCGCCGCCGACACCGCAACCGACTGCGACGCCCGCCGCGACGCCGATACCACCGCCGCCGATGGCAACGCCCACGCCCACCCTGCTCCAGCAAACTCCGCCGGCCATACCAGCGGGACCGTCATATTTCGATTACAAAGGCGTGCAGATCGGCATGACTGCCGAGGAAGCGCGACAAAAACTCGGCGAACCGAAGCAGAAGGGAAAGAAGCAAGATTTCTTCACTTTCTCTGACACCGAGACGGCACAGATTTTTTACGACCAAAATCAGAAGGTGCTGGCGATTTCCACCAACTACGTCGGCAAGCAAAGCGGCGCACCGACACCGGAAGCCATTCTCGGCACAGAAATTCAAGCCAAACCGGACGGCTCGGTATATAAACTCGTCCGCTACCCGCAAGCCGGTTACTGGGTTTCCTACAACCGGACGGCGGGCGACACACCCATCGTCAGCGTAACGATGAGAAAGCTGCGCGTGACAAAGCGATAGGCTGCCGAGTAATCAGGAGGCAGAGGCAGGAGGCAGACGGCGGGGGGAACTGATTGGCGGCTTGCTGCTTCCTGCCCCTGCCTCCTGCCGCCTGCCAGCGCTCTCCCTCACGGTCGGGCTTGCGGCCTTCGTTCTAATGCGGTCTCCGCTCTCACTTGTCTGTCGCAGCGGGCAAACGAATCTCCACGACGAGGCCGCCTTCCGCGTTTCTCGCCTCGACCGTTCCACCGTGAAGCTGCACGGCGCGTTGTGTGATCGCCAGACCTAAACCTGTCCCGCCGGTTTTTCGCTCGCGCGCGTCGGCCACGCGATAGAAGGGACGAAACAATTCGCCGAGCGTTGCTTCCGGCACGCCCCCGCCGTAATCGC
>JALZKK010000042.1 GCA_030859285.1 Acidobacteriota bacterium
GGATAATGCCGTGCCGGTGCGCTTCCGCCAATGCGCCGGCCACGTCTTCGACGATCTCGACCGCACGGCCCAACGTCAACTCGCCGGCGCGCAGCAACTCGCCGAGGTCGCGCCCGTTGACCAACTCCATCACGATGAAGGGACGGCCATCCTCCATCTCGCCAAAATCGAAGACCGTCGCAATGTGCGGATGATTGAGCGCGGAGATCGAGCGCGCTTCGCGCAGGAAACGCGCGTGATTTTGATTGTCGCCGGCAGCCCCCGCCGTCGGAATCTTGAGCGCGACGCGCCGGCCCAACCGCGTGTCCTCAGCCACATAAACCACGCCCATCCCGCCCTCACCGAGTTGTCCGATGATGCGATAGTGCGAGACGATCTGGCCGATCATTTTGAACTGGACCCCTTCTGAGCCGTGACGTGCAGTAGGACTAACGTGGAAAACAGCAGACCGCAAAAAACCTTCAGCTCGATTAGACGTGTCGGGCAAGCAAACTGAACTTCTGCCCCGCATTCTGCGCTAAAGCCGCAGCCATTTCAAGGTTCAAAGTTCAAAGCAGTTCCCAACTTTGAACTTTGAACTTTGAACCTTGAACTTTACTCGACCCAATCCGCGATGAAGATGTTGGTGTCGCCGCGCTGTTTGGCGTTGCGGTTCGAGGCGAAGACGAGGCGTTTGCCGTCGGGCGTGAACATCGGAAAGCCGTCGAAGGTTTCATTATAAGTGACGCGCTCAAGATTCTTGCCGTCTATGCCGACGACGTAGAGATCAAAGTCGCGGCGTTTGGCGTCGGCGATATTCGAGGCGAAGATGATCCGCTTGCCGTCGGGGAAGAAGTAAGGCGCGAAGCTGGCCGCGCCGAGTTTTGTCACTTGCCGCTTATTGGTCCCATCGGCGTTCATCACCCAAATCTCGAAAACGTTCGGCTCGATCACACCTTCGGTGAGTTTCTGTTTGTAGCGCGCCACTTGCTCCGGCGTCTGTGGATGAAAAGCGCGATAGACGATCTGTTTGCCGTCCGCCGAAAAGAACGCGCCGCCATCGTAGCCCAACTCATTCGTCACGCGCCGCACGTTCCGACCATCGGCATCCATCGTGTAGAGATCAAGATCGCCGTCACGCATGGAAGTGAAGACAATCTTTTTGCCGTCCGGCGAGATGGTCGCTTCGGCGTCGTAGCCCGGCGTCTTGGTCAATTGTTTAATGCCCGTGCCGTCCGGCTTCGCGGTGAAGATGTCGTAAGACGAATAGATCGACCACACATAACCTTCCGAAAAATCGGGCGCGGGCGGGCAGTCTTTCGCGCCCATGTGCGTCGAGGCGTAGAGGATACGTTTGCCGTCGGGGAAGAAGTAAGAACAGGTCGTGCGGCCTGTGCCGGTCGAGACCATGCGGACTTGGGAGCCGTCGGCGCGCATCGTGTAAATCTGATCGCACTCGCGCCCATCGCGCTTCGACTGGAAAATGAGCCACTGCCCATCGCCGCTGAAATAGGCTTCGGCGTTCTCGCCGCCGAACGACAACTGCTTGATATTTTTCAAGCGCGGCTCACCGCCGATCTCGCAACTAGCGCTATCTTCAGCGATGGTCGCCGCCGGTTTCTGTGGTGCAGCAGTCTGCGCCCGCAGTAGCGACAGCGCGCCGATGACGAACGCGCAAATCAAGATGAGGGGAAACATTAAAGCTGTTTTCTTCATGCTGTTTTTCCGACAATGAATTTGCTTGCTGCGGCACAGGCGGCAGCCGTTTGATTGTGACCTTTAATTCGACTGCTGTCTGTGCCTTGATTGAGAACTTCTAGGGAGACGCTGTTGATGTGCGTGGATAATTTACCAGATTTCCGACAACCGCAAAATGAAGCCGGGCAGGACAGGAGCGCCCGTTACCGTCTCCGGCTGTTCGAGGCATTCCATTTCTTGCTGCGGGCGATAAATGTAAACCTTCTGCGCCTGCGGATCGATCAGCCAGCCCAGCCGCGCGCCCTGTTCGATGTACTAGCGCATTTTCTTTTGCAGAACCGTCAGCCGATCCGTCTTGCTCCTTAACTCGATGACGAAATCCGGGCAGATGGGGGCAAAGCTATTCCGCTGCTCCGGCGTGAGAGCTTCATAACGCTCCTTGCGAATCCAAGAGGCGTCGGCGAAATTTCCGCGCCGTTCGGCAATGTGAACATAGTCGGAGAGTCAAAACTCTCACCCGTGCCGTCTTGTATTGTCCACGCGCAAAGCTGGTAAGTGAGTTTACTGTTACGCCGCCCGGTTTCTGCGGTCGTCAGGGCCATGATGATGAGGTCTCCTTGTGCGGAAAGTTCGATCCGCAGGTCACGATTGTCTTAGCAGAACTGAAAGAAACTCTCGCTCGCCAGATTCAAAGCGCGCGCGTCCAAGACCATCGTGAAAGGCTCATGCGGCATTCCTTGAAATTGCCGCAACTCCTCGACCCAACTCTCGCCCTCACGCCCGGATTCGACAACCTCGTCTTCGATAATCTGAATTGCCATGACGACCTCCCAACCGACAGCTTGAGGAGAATTCTAACTCGTCACTCCTCACTCGTCACCCCTCTTCACCCGTTCTTTCGCTCGAACTCTTTCATAAATTCGACCAACGCCGCGACGCCCTCGCGCGGGAAGGCATTGTAGATCGACGCGCGCAAGCCGCCGACCGAGCGGTGTCCTTTCAAGCCGTCGAGCTGCGCGGCGGTAGCTTCTTTGACGAATTGTTTCTCCAACTCTTCCGTAGGCAGCCGCCATGTGACGTTCATCAACGAGCGGCATTCGGGCGCGGTGTGGCCGCGATAAAAATCGGTCGCGTCAATCGTGTCGTACAGGAGCTTGGCCTTCGTCTGATTCTCGCGGTACATCGCGTCGAGGCCGCCTTTGTCTGTGAGCCACCCGCACACCAAATTGAGAATGTAAATGCCCCATGTGTTCGGCGTGTTGTAAAGCGACTTGTTCTCCGTATGCGTGCGGTAGTCGAGCATCATGTGAAGACCGTCGGGGATACGCCCCAACAGATCGTCGCGGATGATGACGACGGTGACGCCCGACGGTCCCATGTTCTTCTGCGCGCCGGCGTAAATCAAACCATACTTCTCGATTGGCACAGGCCGCGACAAGATGTCCGACGAAGCATCGCAGATAAGCGGCACATCGCCCGTTTCCGGCTCGGTCTGCCACTCGACGCCCTCAATCGTTTCATTCGAGGTGAGGTGAACGTAAGCCGCGTTTGGGTCAAGTTTCAACTCGTGCGCTTCAGGGATGCGCGAGTAACGGCTGTCCTCAGTCGTTGCGGCGACGTTGGCCGTGCCTTCCTTCTTCGCTTCCTTCAAAGCCTTCTTGCCCCAACTGCCCGTGATGATGTAATCGGCGCTCCCGCCTTCGGGCAAGAGATTGCTCGGGATCATCGAAAACTGGAGGCTCGCGCCACCCTGCAGAAACAGCACGTGATAGTTTTCCGGGATGCCCAACAATTCGCGTAAACCCTGCTCGGCCCCGTTGATGATGTCATCGAAAGTTTTGGAGCGATGGCTGATCTCCATCACCGACATCCCGACGCCCGGCAAACTCAACATCTCTCGTTGCGCCTGCTCCAACACCGGCACGGGCAACACGGCGGGGCCGGCGCTAAAGTTGTAGATTCTCTCAGTCATATATTTTCCTCGACATTAATTAGCCATTAGTTTTCGTCATGCCAAGAGTAAAAGCACTTTGGGCATTGCCTTGCTCTTGGCGTTTTTGCTAAAGCCCTACACTTTGGGCAGTGATTCAAAAACACTTGCTCTCTATGTTCTCTCAGAATGCGGTCACGCACTGAGTTCATAAAATGATCTTCGCCCTTCTCCAACAGCGCACGAACTTCCGGGTCTGACGAAATCCAACTACTTCTAATGAGGTTCTGCATTTTCGGAGAGTCGCTGCTCTGCACTTTCTGTTGGCCGAGAATTGACTTATAAGCAGCCGCTTCATGAACGGTTAGCAGCTACATGTAGTTGAAGAAAACATATCTCGTCAACTCATCCATAACTTTGTGAATCATTCACTTCTTAACGTTCGCGCCCGTCAACTGCAAATTCGAGCGGAACGCTTTGCCGATGATGCGCGCGACGAACGAGCGGGGCACGAGTCGTTGCGCTTGAGTCTGAACGTAATTGGGCCAGCCAGAGATGACGTGGCTCTGCCCTTTCTCTAAAGCGCGCAAGGCTGCGTCAACTACGACTTCGGGCGACTGGCTGTAGCGCATTGGCGGGCGATCAATCTTGGCCGCGTCGAAAAACTTCGTGTCCGTTACGCCGGGACAGAGCGCCAGTACCTTGATGCCAAACTCACGATTCTCTTCCCACAACGCTTCGGAGAACGACAGCACGAACGCTTTGGTCGCAGCATACGTCGCCATGAATGGCACGGGCTGAAATGCGGCGGTCGAAGCGACGTTGATAATCGCGCCGCGCCTTCGTTCACGCATCGGTTTCAGATATAGATACGCCAGTTCAACCAACGCCTTCACGTTCAAGTCGATCATCCTCAACTCGCGCTTGATGTCGAGCCGCGTGAACTCGCCCATCGAACCGAAGCCCGCGTTGTTGATGAGCAGTTCCACTTTCAATTCGCGCCGTCCAGTCTCCGCGAACAGACGCTCTGGCGCATCCGGCTCGCTCAAATCCAAGGCGACGTACTGGCAACTGATATTAGCGTGCGCCCGGCCCAACTCGTTGCAGATTGCCTGTAACCGTTCTTCCGAGCGCGCTACCAACACCACGTTCTCGCCCCGCGCCGCTAAACGTCGGACAAACACTTCGCCGATCCCGCTCGACGCGCCGGTGATGAGAGACGTTTTCATGCTCGTGACTTTGGGCTGCGCCCAATGTTAGTCAGACAGTCAAAAGAGTCGTCATGAAAGCCGCGCCTTCGGCGAATCAACGCAAGCCCGCATCTCTATACCACGGCTTTTTGAACCGCAGCAGATTAGCGATGCTGCGTGTCGGGTTGAGAATCATGCGACTGGCAATTCTCAGATAGCGGCTGTCCGTGTTGCGCTCGATTTTTGCGACAACGTACTTGTCCACGGCGTCTTCGGCGACCAGCAGTCCCAGACCAACGGTCGGCGTGACTACCAGATCGACATAGGTCTGCTTTCCGTGCAGGCCGACGTTGCCGATTGACGCTTGACTGATTGGCCCGATCTCAAACTGCGTACTCCATGCGGCTGACCACGCGAAGGCTTTGAGGCGGCTGCGCCAGTAGGCCGGCGACGCACCGAAGCGTTGACGGACGCCGCGCGGGTCATTCTGAATTTGAATAAATCCCGTGAGCGAACCCTCTATGGGGTGTGCGATGTAATTTGTGAAGAAACGCCCGCCGTCGCCCCACCCGTGCAGGGATTTGACCGAGCGGGCGTAGTCTTTGAAGAAAGGGCCGTGCAGATCACGCTGAGTTTTCGGCTGCGTCAGCGCGTAACTGTGTTGCACGGCGAGAAAGAGCAGAGACTGTTTGATTGCCGGCAGCCAGTGGAAACGCGAATCGGGCTGATGGCTTTCGTCGTCTTCGTCGCGCAGCTCTTCAGCCTTAGCGGCGTCAGGCGGCGGGGCGAGCAGACCTGCTTCATCACGCGGCGTGGGCTGAAGATTGGGCGACGACGGATTTTCAAGCCTGACCGTCAAATCGTGTCCGTGGGGCGGCGCTGCTCCGGCCTTCGGATAGTCCGTCGCCGGCAATTGAATAACGACCAACGGCTCTTGCACAGAGGGCGACAACTCGCCTTCGACTTTCGTCGTGGAGATTTGAGTTTCCAAAACAGCAGTAGCTTCGGTCGGCCTGTCTTGAGCTTCGGCCACAGCCCCTGTCGCCAGTAATGCAGCGCACAATGCGAGGAATTTCATTATTTCACGTTGCTCCTAAATGTTTAGCGCCCATCACCCGGTTGTTCGGCTACGACTTCAACTCAAGCAAGCTCAGTTCAATGATGTCTTCATTCTCCGCGCGCAAACGTTCGAGCGTCTCGATGGGCGGGGCAGCTTCGAGGTTGATGCGGGCGACGGCGGCTTCCGCGCCGGCGAAGACGATGTTTTCCATTTCTTGGACGTTGATGCCTTCGGCGCGGATGGCTCCCAAAACTTGCGCGAGGACGCCGGGGCGATCTTTGTGGCGGACGACGAGGCGGTGCGTCGCGCCGGTGCGTTCGGCGAGGTTGACGACGTTGGGGACTTGGCCGGTCTCTTTGAAAGTGCGGATGATGCGGACGGTTTCGGCGGCGATGGCTTCTTGGGCTTGGTCGGTGGAAGCGCCGATGTGGTGCGTGCCGTAGAGATTCGCTTCGCGCGCGATGTCGTCTGCGAACTCGCCCGTTGCAGAGGTCGGCTCGTTGGCGAACACGTCCAGACCCGCGCGGATATTTCGCTCGCGCATTGCATTGATGAGCGCGGCTTGATCCACCACTTCGCCGCGTGACGTGTTGATGAAATACGCGCCCTCACGCAGCTCGTTGAAAAAGCTGCTCTCGATCAGGCCGCGCGTCTCCGGCTTCAAGGCGACGTGGACGCTGACGACATCCGCGCGCGCTGCCAACTCCGCGAGACTGTCCACGCGCTCGACGCCGATCATTTCGGCGCGTTCCGGCGTCAAACTCCGGCTCCAAGCAATGACCGGCATCCCGAAGCCGCGCGCGCGCGCGATCATCTCGCGCCCGATCTGCCCGACGCCGACGAGTCCCAAAGTCCGCCCGAAAAGGCCGCGCGCTTTGGAAAACTCTTTCTTGTTCCATTGCCCTTGACGCAAAGCGGACACGTTATCCGCGATCCGTCGATCCAGCGCGAGCATCAACGCAAAAGCCAATTCAGCAACGGCGATGGAATTTTTGCCCGGACAGTTCGAGACATAAATGCCGCGCCGCGAGGCCGCCGCCACATCAATCGTGTTGTAACCCGCGCCCGCGCGCACGATCAACTTCAACGCGCCCGCGTCCAACATCGGCTCCGTCACTTTCGTCGAACGCACGACGAGCGCATCCGGCTGATAGCCGCGAATGGCTTTGACGAGCGTCTCGTCCTTCACGTCCGGCTGGTAAGAGTAATCACATCCGGCGGCTTCCAAGCCGTCGCGCCCGGACTGTTCAAATTTGTCTGCGACTAGAACCTTCATCTGTCTTCGCCTTTCGTCCGCCCGGAATCATGCAGCCGGTAAAACGAATCGCGCGGCTTGAACTCGTCGCGCGAGATCGCATAGACCACACACTCGCTTCCATAGTGCTGCTCAGTCGTCTCATAAGACAGGCCGAGTTTTTCCATCACGTGCCGAGAGCCTTTGTTCTCCGGCGACGCGACCGCGACGATGCGCGCCAGCCCGATTTCTTCAAAACCGTAACGCAGCCACGCCGCCGCCATCTCGGTAGCGTAGCCCTTGCCCCAATAAGGCGTGTCGAAGCTGTAGCCCACTTCGATCTCGCCGGAGGCCTCTTCATTCGCCGGCTTGAGGCCATTCCAGCCGAATTCCAAAGGCTGCAATCCGCCCCAGCCGATCATCTCGCCGCCTGACTTTTCCGTGGCCGCCGCCACGCCGAAGTTGTGTCGCCGGTAGCATTCGAGATACTGCTGCAAACGCTCTGCGACGAACTGGGGCGTTTGCAACGCCGCGCCGCCGAGGTAGCGGGAGACTTCCTCTTTCACGCGCATCCGTAAATGTGCGGGCAAGTCATCCAGCGTGAAAGGGCGCAGCAACAGTCGCTCAGTTTCGATGTTGTAGTTCATGCCGGCGGCCTCAAGTCCGCGCTCAAATTTTGTGAATCAACAATCCGTCGCGCAGCTTCGGCTCGAACCAAGTCGATTTGGGCGGCATGACGGCGTTAGCGTCGGAGACACGCAAGAGGTCTTCAATCGAGGTTGGATAGAGGGCGAAGGCGACTGCGGCACGGCCTTCATCGACGAGCCGCGTGAGTTCCTCGCTGCCGCGAATGCCGCCGACGAAATCGATGCGCTTGTCGGTGCGCGGGTCTTGGATGCCGAGGATGGGCGCGAGCAGGTTGTCTTGCAACACGCTGACATCAAGGGCGGCGACCGGATCAGCATTCGCATTGGTCCCCTTGTCTTTGAGTGTCAGGCCATACCACTGGCCGCCCAAGTACATATGCCAATGGCCGCTCTTGCCCGGCCCGCGCGGGTTCGCGTTCTCCGTGATGTCGAATCTTTCTTTGATCGCCGCCAGAAAATCTTCCGGCGTGTGTCCATGCAAATCTTTCACGACGCGGTTGTAGGGAAGAATCTGCATCTGATTCGACGGGAAGACGACGGCAAGGAAGCGATTGTATTCTTCGTCGCCGGTGTGCTGCGGATTCCCTTCGCGCAAAGCGGCGCGGGCGCGGCTCGCGCTGGCAGCGCGGTGATGACCG
The DNA here is from genome assembly GCA_030859285.1 of Acidobacteriota bacterium. Lineage (GTDB taxonomy): Bacteria > Acidobacteriota > Blastocatellia > Pyrinomonadales > Pyrinomonadaceae > JACCRA01. The sequence goes on from JALZKK010000042.1 coordinate 8,377, forward strand.
TCGGCAATGTAGAGCAGCGGCGCTTCGCGGAACGCGCGCACGAGTTGATCCGGCATGGGGACGCGCCAGACGGTATGCTGAACGCCGTCCGGCGCGGTGAAGTCGTAGAGCGGTTCATTGGTCACTTCGCCTTCCACGAGCGCATCGATGCGCCGGTCTTGCCGGTAGGTCAGGAAGACGACGCCGGTCTGCGCGCGCAACTGTGTCATGTGGCGCGTGCGGTCGTCTTCCTTATCGGGCCGCGTGCGTTCGTGCTTGCGGATCAGATCGTCGTCATATTCATCCACCGCACAACACGCGGCGACGCCAGTCTGCACATGCTCGCCCATCCGCAAACGATAGAGATACAGGCTCGGCGCATCTTCCGTCTGCAATGGGCAAGTCTCGATCAGCTTTTGCAAATTCTCGGCGGCCTGCTCATAAACCGCGTCGCTGTAAAGGTCTGTGCCTGCGGGCAGATCAATTTCCGGGCGCGTGACGTGCAGAAAACTGTGCGGATTGCCTGCGGCCAGGGCGCGCGCCTCCGCCGTGTCAACCACGTCATACGGAACGCTGGCAACTTGCTCGACCTGACGGACGGGCGGGCGCAGAGCGCGAAACGGATGAATGACAGCCACGACTTTAAGTTCTCCTCTGAAAAGCAGTGATGAGTGACGAGTGATAAGTGACGAGCAAGCAGACGAAGGTTTGATCTCGTCACTTGTCACTCGCCACTTGTCACTGTTGTTGCGTAAGACTATCCGCAGACGAGGCTGTTTGCCAAGCGGTGAGGCAGATTGAAGCGCGCGGGCGGCTCTGATAAATTTGCCGCCGGATAATGAGGATGTCGCCGGAGGAGTAAGAAGCGATGAACGATTTAGCGAGCCGTCAATGCGTGCCGTGTCACGGCGGCGTGCCGAAGCTGCACAGCGAAGAGATCGCGCGGCTGTTGCCGCAACTACGAGAGTGGGAAGTGATCGATGAGCATCACTTAAAGAAGTCTTTCAAGTTTCCGAACTTTCGGCAGGCGCTTGAGTTCATCAATCGCGTCGGCGCAGTGGCCGAAGCTGAAGGCCATCACCCAGACATTCGTTTCGGTTGGGGCTACGCCGAGATCGAGATTCACACGCACGCCATCGACGGCCTCAGCGAAAGTGATTTCATCCTCGCCGCCAAGCTCGACGCGCTTTGAAGAAGCATCATCGAGCAGGCGTCAGTGGCTGTTCATGGAGGCGATCTTTGTCGGTCAAAAAGGGCAGCGGATTGACGGCCCCGCCGGGTGCGTACACGCCGAAGTGTAGGTGCGGCGGCGTGCCGGCGGCGTTGCCGGTTGTGCCGACGAAGCCGAGGATCGTTTCCGGCGTCACGTAATCGCCCACCGCTAATCCCGGTGCATAATCATTGAGATGCGCGTAGTAATAATTTCTCCCGCCGGCGCTCATCACCAAGACGGTGTTCCCGCCCAACTGATTCTCGCCGATCCGCACGACATATCCTTCGGTGGCCGAACGGATCACAGCGCCGCGCTTCGCGAAGATGTCCAGCCCCTCATGCAGCCGTCCGCCCGAACGAGGCGCGTGCCATGTGTCTTCAATCTCCATGACGCGCACGCCCTCAACCGGCACAGCTAAATTTTGATCTGGTTCTTTTGCGTAAAGCAGTGCGACTTTGAAAGGCAGGGTTACAGCGCGGGCGAATGCGCGGACGCCGGAAATGCTTGATTGATCGGCGTGCTTGAGCGCGGCCACGAGCAGAACGGCAAAAATTATAAAGACAAATTTTCTCACGCGGATTGGATGCCGCCGGCTGTCGTTTAGTTTTTCCGCGAAGCACAACTTAACGCGGCAGTAAGCGAGTTACCGGACGCGGCTCTTCTTGCGTTTGAGAAAATCGATCAGCACGAATTGTGTGAGGTTGCCGGGCGTGGCGAAATAGGCTTTGCCGCTCGTCATCGCGGACATCTGTTTGACGAACTCGACGAGGTAATAATCCGAAGCGAGCATGAATGTATTGATCATGATCCCAGCTTTGCGGCACGCTTGGACTTCCCGGAAAGTCTCTTCCATCACGAGCGGGTCCATGCCCATCGAATTTTTGTAGAGTCGCCGGTGTCCGGTCGGAGCGACGGACGAACGGCGTGTCGATGAGCTACCGCGCCGCGCTGCCGCAGCCGTCGCGCCGCCGTCGATGAAGCAAGCGGTCGGCTTGCCGTCCGTCACCATCACGATCTGTTTCATCTCCTTGCGCTGCGCTTGCAGCAGACGCCGCGCGAGCTTCAAGCCTTCGGCGGTGTTCGTGTGGTAGGGACCAACCTGCGTCGTGGCGAGCTTCGCCAACGGCAATTCTTCCGCATCGTCGTGAAACAGCACGATCTTCAACGAGTCGCCGGGATACTGTGTGCGAATCAAATGCGACAGCGCGAGCGCGACTTTTTTCGCGGGCGTGAAGCGATCCTCGCCGTAGAGGATCATTGAATGCGAACAGTCGAGCATCACGACCGTCGCGCACGAAGATTGATAATCCTGCTGATGCACGTAGAGATCGCTGTATTCCAAATTAAGCGGCACGCCCAAGCCCTCGCGCTTGATCGCGGACAGCAGCGTCGCGTTCACGTCCAAGTTGATCGTGTCGCCGAACTCGTAGAGCTTCGAGACTTGCGCCGCCTCCACGCCCGTTGACAAGTGTTGTGTGTCGTGCCGCCCGACCGAACTTTTGCCCATGCTGCCGAGCAAGTTCCGCAACGTCTTGTAACCGAGAAAATCCAAACCCTTCTCCGTCACTTCAAACTTCACATTGCGCGGCAAAGGTTCTTCCACACGACCCGGCCCGCCCTGCCGTCCTCGCTGCTGCTGTTGTTGTCGTTGCGGCTCTTCCCGCAGATTTAAGTAACCTTCTTCGACCAGCCGCTCGATCAATTGATTCAACAATTCCTCAAGCTGCGAGCCTCGGAACTGCCCGTTGTTCTCCGCCATCATCTGCTCGATCTGCTGCCGGCTCAACTCGCCCGTCTCCATCAAAGCTTGCAACAACGCCTGCCTCAGCGCGTCCAAAGACGTGTCCTGCGGTCGTCGCTGACGGGTCCAGTAATAATCATCATCAAAGCCCGACTGCAACAGCGAATCCTGCAACGCCTCCATCAGATCACCGAGGCTCACGCCGTTCACGTCGAAGCCGTTGAATTTGGAATAGCGAATGAATTTCATAACGGGATTACTTTTCTGTGATGACTGTCAGCCCGATCACATTTTTGAAGTCGTTAGGATCATGAGTAACTAACGGCGCGTCATAGGCTAACGCGGTGGCGGCAATCCATGTATCACCGACTGATATGGGATGACCTATTCGTTTAGCTTGAGATTGTATTC
>JALZKK010000046.1 GCA_030859285.1 Acidobacteriota bacterium
AGCCAAGACAGGTCTTGGGTTTCGCTCGTCACTCATCACTTGTCACCCGTCACTGCTTTTGACACTTGTCACTCATCACTACGTTACTTATACTGCCAACGCTTTCACTCTGAACGATGATCGAGGACGGACGAGAAACTTTTGCAGCCGGTGATTCATCAGGGACGTTTGAACGCTGAGGGCTTCCGCTTTGCGGTTGTTTCAAGCCGATGGAATGATTTTCTGACCTCGCGGCTAGTCGAGGGCGCGCTTGATGCTTTGGAGCGGTTGGGCACAGACGAAAAAAGCGTCGAGCATTTTCGCGTGCCGGGATCATTTGAGATTCCGCTCCTCGCGCGCAAGCTGGCCGGGTCGGGGAAATACGACGCGGTCATCTGCGTCGGCACGATCATTCGAGGGCAGACGCCGCATTTTGATTACATCGCGGGCGAAGTCACCAAAGGCATCGCGCAAGCCGGGATGGAGACGGGCGTGCCGGTCGTCTATGGCATCGTCACCGCCGACACTTTGGAGCAAGCCATTGATCGCGCCGGTGTGAAAGCCGGCAACAAAGGTTTCGAGGCCGCGATGTCTGCGGTCGAATTAGTCAATCTGTACAAGGAAGTAGCCAGTAGTCAGTAGCCAGTAGTCAGCATGAAGAGACATGCTTTCCTCCTGCCTCCTGCCGACTTAATTCTATGGGTGCGAGACGTAAGGCGCGCGAGTGCGCTTTGCAAATGCTCTTTGCGGCGGATATTAACGGCTCTACTGCGCGCGCCGATGAGTTGGTGCGCGCGTACTGGTCTGAATTGGGCGAGGCGGAATTGGATGAGACCTCGCGTGAGTTTGCGACGCGGTTAGCGCTCGGCGCGCTCGCACGCATTCCGGAACTCGACGAGCGGATCAAGTCGCGCGCCGAGCATTGGCGTATCTCGCGCATGGCCGTCGTGGATCGCAATGTTCTGCGCCTCGCCGTCTATGAATTCTTGCACGAGCCGACGCCCCGCACCGTCGCCATCAACGAAGCCTTAGAGATCGCCCGCCGCTTTTCCACCTACGAAGCCACACAGTTCATCAACGGCATTCTCGACGCCATCAAACGCGACCTCGATCAAGAACAACCACAAACCGAAGCTGTCAACGAAGAAGACGAAGATGCTTCAGCAGGCAACGACGAAGAACGCAGCGCTTCAGCTTCCTAACAGCGGAAGAGGAGAAAGAAATTGATCTCAAATTTGAAATTTGAGATCAAAGCCTTCCTTTTCATCTCTATTCTCCAGCCTCTTTAACAACCGGACGCCGTTTGTGCCAGTCCGTCGCTCGCTGGTATCTCGCGGCGGTTTCAATTAGCAACGCTTCGCTCCAGACGGGGCCGATGAATTGGATGCCGGTCGGGAGTCCGGCTGGGCCGAAGCCGTTCGGGATGGAGATGGCGGGGACGCCGACGAGATTGCTCGCGCCGATGGGCGAAGAGGCCGTGATGCCGGGGTAGGCTTGATCGAAAGTTTTATCGATTGGATAAGAGACCGTCGAGCGCGCAGGCGCGAGGAGCAGATCGAATTTGCGGAACATCTCAGCCCACGCGCGGCGCATTGGTGCGCGCAGCCGCATCGCGTGAAGGTAATCGACCGCCGTGACGAGCGAGGCCGCAAAGCCGCCGAGTTGTCCTTGCGGCGAGGCCAGCTCTTTGACGCGCCCTGATTCAATTAGCTCACGGAACGCGGCTGCGCCTTCGGCATCGACAATCGTCCCGACCGCCGGGCCATAAGGAAAATCCGGCAGCGGCACATCCATCTCAACGCGCACGAGCGCATTCAACTTCTTCAATGCTTCGACGGCGGCTAAAAAGTTGTCGCGTACTTCCGGCTGTGCTTTCTCATAAGAATCCTTCATCACGGCGAGGCGCAACATCTTCAAGCGCGGGGGATGTGCGGACGGAGGGAAGCCAAAGTCACTGCGCTGTGAGGTAGGATCGAGCGGGTCGCGCCCGGCGATGGCCGACAGCACAGAACCGCAGTCAGCCGCCGAGCGGCACATGGGACCAAGTTTGTCGAGCGTCCAACACAAGGCCATCGCACCGTGGCGCGAGACCATGCCGTAAGTCGGCCTCAAACCTGACACGCCGCAGAAGGCTGCCGGCGTAATGATCGAGCCGGAGGTTTCCGAGCCGATGGCGAACTGCACCAAGCCGGCGGCCACCGCCGCGCCCGGCCCTGAAGATGATCCGCCGCTCCAATAATCAGTGTTCCACGGCGTCCGGCACGCGCCGGTCAAAGAAGCGTCGGCCTTGTTGTAGCCCATTCCGCCGGCCAACTCGATCATCGCGAGTTTAGCGACGAGGATCGCGCCCGCTTCGCGCAGCTTGTTAATGACGGTCGCATCGTAAGCAAATTTTTGATCTTTGTATGGAGCCGCGCCCCAAGTGGTCTTAGCCTCGCGCGTGGCGAGCAAATCTTTCGCGCCGTAAGGAATGCCATGCAACGGGCCGCGATCCCGTCCGGCGCGCAACTCGCGCTCGGCCTGTCGCGCGGCACGCAAAGCCGTCGCGCGCATCACCTCCGCCACCGCGCCGAGCCGGGGACCAATTTGTTCCAGACGCTCCAGATAGCCTCGCGTCAACTCGACGGGCGACAACTTGCGCGCCCGCAACAGCGCGCCGAGTTCGGCGATGGAAGAGAAATAGAGATCGTCAGTTTGCATAGGAGCGGGTTTGATGTTTGAAGTTTGAGGCCTGATGTTTAAGAGGCACAACCTTAAACCTCAGATTATTAAAACTGACAACGGACAGTCATTAAGCGATAAAAACAAAATCCGGCTCGTCCGCGTTTTGCAACTTAACGGCGCGCAGACGTTCCGTCGTGCGGACGTTGCCTTCCAAGTCGCGTTTGACGCGCTCCAACTCTTCAGGCGTCAGCTTATCGCCGAAGCGCACGCGCGCTACCGTCGCATAAGCCTCGGCGAGCGGCGAAGGCGTCGGCGGTTGTTGTGCGGGCGTTGGCTGCGGGTTCGGCGGCGCAGGCGCTTGCTTCGGCGCGGGCGTCTGCGCGCGATTGATAGAAGAAACGAGCGGCGCAGCCACAATCGCGGCGGCGATGGTTTTCGTAAAGCGACGACGCGACGTGCGCTCAGATGCCGATAATTGTTTGTCTATTTTCATAGTCAGTTAAAGCAGTGTGAGAGAGCGATAGCAAAATGAGAAAGAGTGCGGCTGTTTCAGGTTCATCCCTCATCCCTCCGTCCTCATCCCTTCGACAAGTGTCCGTTGCCTTGCGCGATCTGGCGATCCTTTTCGTTCTCTTCGTTGGGCTGGCGTTCGACGCCATCGGTCATCCAACAATCTTTGAACGGCGCGGCTGGCTGTTTCGAGAGCGTGAAGAGAAACGTCGCGCGCCGGCCCTGCTCGTCGATCAGTGTGACTTTTTGTTGGGCGAGATCGCCGGCAATTTTGACGGGGCTGCGCTCGGCGCGGCGGTGGTTGATGAGCGGGCGGTAGAGCGGGTTCTTGACCAACTCGATGAAGCGGTCGATTGGTCCTGTCATCTCGCGATTGCCGGGCGAGGCGAAGCTGAAAGTCAGGCGGATGCCGCTGTCTTTCTTCGGCGTGTCGTTGCGCCGCAGGGCTTCGAGGACGAACCCGATAACTTGCTCCGGTGAGTGTTTCGGATCGGGCTGCGGTTGCGCTGCCTCCGCGCCCCGCGCCTGCTGCTCCATCGTCACCAGTTCCTTTCTCTCGATCAACTGCGCCGTCATCGGCTGCGAGTGTGACGCGCAATTGTTCGTCAACGAGATGAGTAGAGCAATAGCTGACGAGCCGGCGAGCCGGAGCGTGCCGCGTTGACTGAGTTGCATAAGCGTCGCCTTTCAGTTCAGGTGTCGGGCTGCTATCGGATGGCGGTAGTCTAAAACAATTTGGCCGATGAGTCAGCAAGAACAAGGATGAAGGCGGAATGAAGAGACGTTCATCTGGCCTCAGTTCATCCTTCATCCTTCCGCCTTCATCCTTGCTTTTTGCTGCGCTTGTGTTCGTACATCGCTTCGTCCGCTTGCGCGAGGAGTTCTTCGATAGAGGCGGTGTTGCCGGCCTCGATGCGAGTCGTGCCGAGGCTCAGAGACAAGCGGTAAGGCTGATGCTTCTCGTCGTTGAAGTGGCGGAGATTTTCTTGCAAGCGTTCGGCCAGCAGAACATCGCTGTCGGCGGCGGCGTGAGCCACAAGGATCGCGAACTCGTCGCCGCCGTTGCGCCCGACGATGTCCGTCTCGCGGCAGGTTTGCTGAATGATGTGGGCCGTCTCGACCAGCGCTTGTGAGCCGACGTGATGGCCGAAGCGGTCGTTGATCTGTTTGAGGTCGTCCATGTCGGCATAGACGAGCAGGAGCAACTCTCGCTTGCGGGGCGCGCGCGCGACTTTCAATCCCTGCTCGGCCAGCGTGATGAAGCCGCGCCGGTTTTTGAGTCCGGTGAGATCGTCCGTCAAAGTCTGGTTGCGAAGCGCATCTTCGGTGCGCTTCAGTTCGGTCACGTCGGTCGAGATGCCGGTCGTGTAAGTCTTGCCGCTCTCTTCGTAGATGCTGATCGCGCGGTCGTGGAGCCAAATCCACTCGCCGTCTTTGCGTTGGATGCGATACTCGACATCGAACTTTTCGCCGCGCTCGAAGAGGGTGCGATAAGCCTGTCGCGCCCGCTCCACGTCTTCAAGGTGCATCCGTCCAAACCAAAGCGCGTCGCCCGAAGAATACATCTCTTGCGGTGTGTAGCCGACAATCTGTTCAATGTTCGAGCTGATGAAGACCAGTTCGCCGCGCCCGTCCGAAGACCACACGATGTCCGGCAGGCTCTCGACGAACAAATGATATTTCTCTTCGCTGGCGACGAGCGCGGCTTCGGCGCACTTGCGCTTCGTCACATCGCGCAGAATGCTGAGAGTGGCGACGGGCCGACCGTCACGGAAGCGGCAACTGCTCTGGCCTTCGACGGCGACCGCGCGCCCGTCCTTCGCCAACATCGTAGTTTCGACGCGCATGGGCTGCGGGAAATCCGGCAACTGTTGGAACATCTCTCTGCCCTGCGCCCGGCTGTCGGGGTGGAGAACTTCAGTCAGGTTGAGATATGGAATCTCATCTTCGGCATAGCCGAGCATCTCGCGCCACGCGCGATTGGCGTAGCGAAAAAAGCCGTCGGGCGCGACCACTTGAACGAGGTCGGCGACTTGATCCAGCAGTTCTCGATATTGATTTTCGCTCTCGTGTCCATCTGCGAGGTCGGCGGGCTGTCCGGTGTGTGAGGGTTGGTTTTTGATCATGGCCGAAATTTTTCCGCGAGCGTCAGGTTAGCCTAAAGTCGGACTTTATGATTGATCCGGGAATCGCCCCACCGACAAAACACTTGCTGTTCAATGGGGCAGGGCCAGCGAGGCGGCAGATGAAATGCAATCCAGAAGCTGATAGGCTATCATTCGTTCGACCATTAAAACAATATAATTGTGCGCCGGACGGCCGGCGAAGGCTGAGGGCATGAAGTTCAGGGATTTGAGATGTGAAATTTCAAATTGGCGCTGCTCTCAGTGATTGGCTTCACGTCAGTACCCTCAGACCGTTTTCTTAACTTCATGAAAGTGCGGGCGCAGGAAGCAGCTTTTAGGTGAGGTGAGCAGACCTTGAGTACACAACTTAATCCAACCGACCTCTCAGAAATCATCGCGGAAAATTTCGGCGCGAACGCGACCTACGTCGAGTCGCTGCTGGAACGCTATCGCAGCAATCCGTCGCTCGTTGACGAGTCTTGGCGCGCGTATTTCATGGAGTTGTTAAGCGAGACTCCGACAACGACGGATGGCGGCAACGGCGCGGCTGCGACGGCGACTGCCGCAACAACCGGCGCAACGACCGACACGACGGGCGGCAACGGCGCGGTCACTGTTGCGCCGCGCGCTGCCGAAAATATTGCTCCCGCCGTTCAGCCCGTGCCGTCCGCGACCGCGCTGGCAGTATCCGCCACACCCGCCCCGGCAAAGCTCGCATCCGCCATCGAGTCCGCCCCGATTCGCGGCGCGGCGTTGAAGATCGTCGAGAACATGGAGACCAGTCTCGGCGTGCCAACGGCGACCTCGAACCGGCAAGCGCCGGTCAAGGCGTTGGAAGAAAATCGTTTGATCATCAACCGTTATTTGCAAGAGCGCGGGCAGGGCAAGGCTTCGTTCACGCACATCATCGCTTACGCACTCCTGCGCGCGCTCGAAAAATATCCGCAATTGAACGACGGCTTTGCCGTTGTTGACGGCACGCCGATGCGCTTGCGCCGTTCCGCAATCAATCTCGGCGTCGCGATTGATGTGCAGAAGAAAGACGGCACACGCTCGCTGTTGGTCCCCAACATCAAAAACGCAGGCGCGCTCTCGTTCGACGAATTTCGCAAGGCTTACGACGACGTAGTGAAGCGCGCCCGCGATGGCAAGTTGGGGCTGCCCGATTTTCAGGACACGACGCTCTCGCTCACCAATCCCGGAACTATCGGCACCGTCGCTTCGACGCCGCGTTTGATGGCGGGCCAGTCCGTCATCATCGCCACCGGCGCGATTGAATATCCGGCGGAATATCACGCGATGACGCCGGAAGCCTTGTCGCAACTCGGCATCAGCAAGACGATGACGATCTCTTCGACCTACGATCACCGGATCATTCAAGGCGCGGAGTCGGGCGCGTTTCTCGCACACGTCCACGAACTGCTGCTCGGCCAACATGAATTTTATGAAAGCATCTTCCGCGATCTGAGCATTGCCATCCAGCCGATGCGCTGGTCTGTGGATCGCAATCCGGCCTTGTTGGGTGGCGATTACGTGCGCGAGCAGACGATCAAGCAAGCGCGCGTCCTTGAACTGATCAATGCTTATCGCGTGCGCGGCCACCTCGTCGCCGACATCGATCCGTTGAATGC
>JALZKK010000080.1 GCA_030859285.1 Acidobacteriota bacterium
GCATGATCGCTGCGCTCGTTGTAGATGGCTCCGAGATACCTGTAGGCGATCTTCATCTCGTCGCCGCCGAGTTTGATGGCGGTTAGCATTTCCTTTTCTGCTTCATCGTCGCGCCTGAGACCGATCAGCGCGCGGCCCCGGTAGAGATGCGCGTGAGATGAGGTTTGATCGCGCTCCAACGCGGCTCGCAATTCCGTCTCGGCTTCGGCGTATTTCTTCTGCTGAAGCAGCACGAACCCGTGATTGAAGCGCAGCACAAACACGTCCGGCGCGAGCCGGGTGGCGGAGCGGAACGCGGCGGCGGCTTTGTCGAGCTGGCCGAGTTTTTGGTGCTGCACGCCCAGTTCGTTGAGCGCGAGCGGGAATTCGGGGTGGAGAGAGATGGCGTTCTGCAAATGCTCAATGGCTTTTTTGTGGTCGCCGCTGCGCGCGGCGGCGAGCGCCTTTTCGTAAAGCTCTTGCGCGGGCGGCGGGATACCTAAGAGCGCCGCGTTGACGACTGATGGCTTGTTCGTGTCAGCCCGCTTCAATTGCAGTTGAATCTGGACAGTGAAGACCTGTCCCGATTGATTCCTCGCTCTGAACGGCGACTCGATGATGTCCACAGTCTCGAACGCCAGCTCAAATTCTTTACCCGCGTCAACACTCAGCCGGTACGTCCCGCCGGCCAGTCGCCGGAAAGTGAACGCGCCGTTGTCGTCGGTCATCGTCGAAGACTCGCCACCACGCACACTGTTCAGCCGCACGCGGAGCCGTCTATCGAGCTTCCGCCCGGAAGGTAGATAGAGGCGTCCCTGAATCGCGTTGCGCCCGCCCGTGCCGGGGTCGCCCGGATCGGAATCAAGCCCGCCGTCAGTTTGCGCGAAAGACGGGACGGAAAAGATCGCGGCGAGCAGCAAGGCGCTGAAGAAAAAGCGCGCACGCCTGAGCGCCTGTGCAACCGGAGCCGAAAAGTTAAAACTCATGGCGGTACTCCTTCATGCGGGGCCACACGTGACTTTGGAAACGGGATGGGGATGGCGGAAAAATACAACTCTGAAGCGAAGCGGTCAAGGCTCGTGGCATCCCTTATTTGAGCAATTGCCGGTTGTGTATAAGGTGTAGAGCGAATCACCACAGAGACACAGAGAACTCACAAAGGTTCACAGAGTTTTTCTCCGAGTTCCTCTGTGCCGACTCTGTGCCTCTGTGGTGAGTGCCTCCTTCTTGCACACTCAATTGACGATGGCCCCGGGAGCCGAACGAAAGTCGCTCTTCATCACGCCTGCCTCCAAAAAAAGATGGGGAGCCATCTCTGGCTCCCCGTTCGAGTTTTTTCGCTGACGCGAAAGTTAGAAGATGAATTTCACCGCGAGCTGCACGTTGCGGCGTTCGAGGTTGCCGCTCGGAAAGACGCCGCGCTGCGCTGTGACGTAGCCGGGCAGACTTCTGATGTAGTTGCCGTCGGCGTCGAACTCGTAGAACTGACTCACATCGAGCGCGCCGCCGGGGGCGATGAACAGGTTCGCATGGTTGAAGATGTTGAAGGCTTCGAGGCGAAGCTGCAAGCTGTACTTCTCGGAAAACCTGATCCGTTTGTAGAGGCCGGCATCGATGTTCCAATAGCCGGGGCCGCGAAAGGCGTTGCGCCGCGTCATCTCTGCCGGGAACGGCGGCAAAGTGCCGTTGCCCGCGATGGGGTTGGTGAAGACCACGCCCGGCGGCAGATCAAGATAGGCGAAAGCGTTCGCGCCGACATCGCGCGGATTGCCGGTGGCGTCGAAGCTGACCGCACCGCCGGGAATGTAGCGGTGGCAGATGCCGCCCGCGCCGCTGACGCAATCGACGAGCGTGAACGGATTGCCTGTCCGCGCGTTGAAGATGCCGGTCAGCGAGAAGCCGCCGAGCAGATGTCGCGCGAAGTCGTTGTCGATGTTGTTGAAGTACGGGACTTCATAGGTGAAGCTGCTGACGAAGCGGTGGCGCGCGTCGTAGTCCGCTGAGCCGTAGTCGAGGTCAGGGTCGAACGGATCAAGTAGGCCGAGGTTGAAGTTGCTGTTCGAGTCGCTGAACGTCGAACTGAGATTGTCCTTCGCCGACGACAGTGTATAACGCGCTGTGAATTGCAACCCACGATTGCGGAAGTTGTTGCTTTCGACACCGAACACGAGCGCAT
>JALZKK010000081.1 GCA_030859285.1 Acidobacteriota bacterium
TGCGTCAGCACTGCGTCTTCGATGCCCACCGGTCGATGGCTCAACTCGCCGCCCGTTTCGTAAACTTCAATGATGGGCGAGCCGTCCAACTCGCCCTGAATGAGGGCTTCGGAGAGCGGGTCTTCGACGTACTTTTGCAGGGCGCGGCGGAGCGGGCGCGCGCCGTAAGAGCGGTCGGCGCAGGTTTTCTGCACGATCCAGCGTTTGGCCTCGTCTGTGAGACGCACTTCGAGTCCGCGCCGCCCCAACGTCCGGTTCATCAGGGCAACTTGCAGGCCGACGATCTCTAACAATTCGTCGTCGCTCAATTGATCGAAGATGATAATCTCGTCAAGGCGGTTGATGAATTCAGGGTTAAAAGTTTGGCGGACAGAGGACATTACCATCTCTTCGAGCTTCTCGCGCGAATCGGCGGCGGTGGCTTGGAAGCCGAGCGCGCCTCGCTTTTGAATGAACCGCGCGCCGATGTTCGAGGTCATAATGATAATCGCGTTTTTGAAGTCGATAGTGTTGCCGAGAGCGTCGGTCAGGATGCCGTCCTCGAAGACTTGCAATAAAACGTTGAAGATGTCGGGGTGCGCTTTCTCGATCTCGTCAAAGAGCAAGACGGAATACGGCGAACGCTTGATCCGCTCGGTCAACTGCCCGCCTTCCTCGTGGCCGACGTAGCCGGGTGGGCTACCGATCAGTTTTGAGACCGAGTGTTTTTCCATGAACTCCGACATATCGAAGCGGATCATCGAACGCTCCGAGCCGAACAGAAATTCGGCGAGCGAGCGGGCGACTTCCGTTTTGCCGACGCCGGTCGGCCCCAAAAAAAGAAACGATCCGACGGGCCGCTGCGGGTTCTTCAAGCCCGCGCGCGAACGGCGGATCGAACGCGCGAGAGCCGAGATAGCCGGGCGTTGCGCGATCACGCGGCGGCGCAACTCTTCCTCGATCCGCAGCAGTTTGTGCGTCTCTTCTTCCTTCAGCGATGTGATGGGAATACCCGTCCAACGCGCGATCACTTCCTCCACATCGTCCCGCGAAACGGGGACGGAGATCATCTCGTCATCTTCGGGGATACGTGCGCTCAAGCTCCGGTCGAAGTAGTAAGGTGAGCGCACCGGCTCATCCAAAAGTGTTTGACGGCTATGCTCGACGGCTTCGCGGCGGGCGCGGAGTTTGACGCGCGCGCCGGCCTCGTCGATCACGTCGATGGCTTTGTCCGGCAGGAAGCGGTCGGGAATGTAACGGTTCGATTGATAGACGGCGGCTTCAATCGCTTCGACTGAATAACTGACTTGATGAAAGGCTTCGTAACGCTCGCGCACGCCATCGAGAATCTTGACGGCCTCTTCTTCCGAAGGCGGCGGGACTTTGACGGATTGGAAGCGGCGTTCGAGCGAACGGTCTTTCTCAATCGACTTGCGAAACTCGGCAGGCGTCGTCGCCCCGATACACTGAATCTCGCCGCGCGACAGAGCAGGCTTCAAAATGTTCGCCGCATCGAGCGAGCCTTCCGCCGAACCCGCGCCGACCAAAGTGTGCAGTTCGTCGATGAAAATGATGTACTGCGGATTCTCGATCAGCTCGCGCATGATCTGTTTCAGACGCTCTTCAAACTGCCCGCGATATTTTGTGCCGGCGACGATCAAAGAGAGATCGAGCGAGAGGATACGCTTGTTATCTAAAAACGAAGGCACGTCGCCGCGCATGATTCGTTGCGCCAAGCCTTCGACAATGGCGGTTTTGCCGACGCCCGGCTCGCCGATCAAGACGGGATTGTTTTTCGTGCGGCGGCAGAGAATTTGAATGACGCGCTCGATCTCGGCCTCGCGCCCGACGAGCGGATCGAGCTTGTCGTTGGCGGCGTCTTCAGTTAAATCGCGCGAGAACTCGGCTAAATGGGGCGTGTCTTTCTTCTGCGCGTTGCGTTCTGCGCCGGTCGCGCGCGCTACTTCTTCGCGGACGGCGGCGAGGCGTAAGCCCCGCTCTAGCAAAATCTCGGCAGCCATCGAACGTTCTTCGCGCAGCAATCCGAGCAGCAAATGTTCCGTCCCGATGTGCCGGTGCTGCAATCGATCTGATTCTTCGTGCGCGTGATGCAGGACGCGCTTCGTCTCCGGCGCGAGCGGCAACTCGACGCTCGTCGGAATCCGCTCACGCATCGTCGCGCGCCCCTCGACTTCTTTGCGGATCGCTTCGAGCGAAGTATGCGCGCGTTGCAGAAAACGCGCGGTCAAAGTTTTATCTTCGCGCATCAGACCGAGCAAGAGATGTTCCGGCTCAATCGCGGGTGCGCCGAATTGCGAGGCTTCATAGCGCGCGAAGAAAATAACTCGCCGCGCTTTTTCCGTATAGCGTTCAAACATAAAAGCCGTACTCGTTATTAAGTGTTTCGGTGGCGTAGCGTCTCGCGCACCCATCGTGCGTGCAAAATCGCTCGCCGGCATTATAGCCGAAATGTTCGCCGGATGTCAGAGCCGTAAAATTTCGGTAGTGACGCAGCCGGAAGAAATGAACCACAGACGAACGCGGATGAACACAAACTGCGAGCTTTTTCTATTCGTGTCCATCTGCGTTTATCAGTGGCTGTCTCTCCTATTCGGCTCTATCAGTTGTCCTTCTTGCAGCAACAACACACGGTCGCAAGTGTGCGCGAGTTGTTCATTGTGAGTGGCGATAATGGTGATCGCGCCGCGCTCGCGGCAGAGCGAGGCAAGAAGCGCGCCGACCGCCTCGCCGGTGCGGGCATCGAGATTGCCCGTCGGCTCGTCGGCTAAGATGAGCGGCGGTTGATGAACGAGCGCGCGGGCAATCGCCACGCGCTGCTGCTCGCCGCCGGAAAGTTCTCCGGGCAGATGTGTTGCGCGTTCAGTTAAATTCACGGCTGCGAGCAGTTGCATCGCCGCCGTATGTGCTTCCGCACGCGGGCGGCGCGCGACGAGCAAAGGTAGCGCGACATTCTCCCACGCGCTCAAGCCCGGCAGCAGATGATGAAATTGAAACACGAAACCGATCTGGCGTCGGCGAATTTCCGCTGACTCAGTCGCACTCATTCCCATCAATTCGCTTTCGCCAACGCACACGCTGCCCGCTTCGCCCGTGTCTAACCCGCCCAACACATGCAACAACGTGGACTTGCCCGCGCCCGACGCGCCCATCACCGCCAACATCTCACCCGCCCGCACTTGAAACGACACGCCGCGCAACACCTCCACGACACCGCCCACCGGCGACGGATAGGATTTGCGAAGCTCGCTGACGCTAAGTTCAAAGTCCAAAGTCCAAAGTCCAAAGTCAAGAGTTTGTCCTAATGACTTTGGACTTTGGACTTTGAACTTTGGACTCTCGAAGGACTTTGGACTCATTTTCATTCGTACCTCAGAGCTTCGACGGGTCGCGTCCGCGCCGCCGAGCGTGCCGGATAAATCGTGGCGACGAGGCAGATCAGGAAAGCGACGAGCGCGGCCAAGAGCGTCTCACTCAGGCGCGGGTGAAAGGGAATGCTCTCAAGCGCATAGACTTCGGCGGGCAAGCGGACGAGCGCGTAACGGTCGCCGATGAAGCAGGCTGTGAGTCCGAGCGCGAGGCCCAAGATAGAGCCAATTGCGCCGATGATCGCGCCTTCGAGCATAAAGATGAGCATGATGCTCAGGGGACGCGCGCCCAACGCACCGAGGATCGCGATCTCCGCGCGCCGCTCGACGACAACGAGGACGAGCGTCGTCGTGATGTTCAACGCGGCGACGAGCATGACGAGCGCGATGATCAAAGCTACGACGCGACGCTCAAGCGCGAGCGCGGCGAAGAGCGGGCGGTTCGCTTCCTGCCAGTCAACAATCGTGAATTCATTGCCCAACACTTGCCGCACGCGAGCAGCCACTTCGGACGTTTGATAAATGTCTCTCGTTTCGACGCTAATCACGGGCGCACTGCCGGCGGGCAACCCGGCAATGTTCGCCGCCGCTGGCAGCGCGACGTAGAGCCACGAAGCATCGTAATCGTGCAACCCCGTGCGAAAGAGTCCGGCGACATGCACGCGGCGTGAGCGCGGCGCAAGCTGCGGCGTCAATGAAAGCTGATCGCCCGTTACGATCCAACCTTCATCGCCGACGCGCGTCAGGCCCGTCCGCGCAGCCAACTCTGCGCCGACGATCACTTGAGAGGGTAGCTCAGGCTCTTTGTCGCCCGGTATTGAATGCGCGTTTTGAAACAACGCCGCCACGTCGCCCGCCGTCAGCGTGCGGCGCAACTCTTGACGCTCACGCATCGACGCCACATCGATGCCGCGCACGACCGCATAAGCCGCGCCCTGCGGGCCAGTCAGCAACACGCCTTCGTAACTCGTCGGCGCGGCATCCGTCACACCCTCAACCCCGCGCAACCGCTCGCTCAACTGCTGCCAATCACGAATCGCGCCGCCGTCTGCACGCGCCAAAGTAATATGCGCCGTCCCGCGCAAAATCTTGTCGCGCATCTCATCGCGAAAGCCGTTCGCCAACGCCAAGGCCACGACCAGCGCCGCCACGCCACACGCGATCCCGACGATTGCCACCGCCGCCGTCACCCGCGCCGCCCGCCGCCGGCCCCTGCCGCGCAAGTACCGCAGCGCTAGAAAAAGCTCGTAAGGCATAAAAGAGTCCAAAGTCCAATGTCCAATGTCCAAAGTCAAGAGCATGTCTTAATGACATTGGACATTGGACTTTGGACTTTGGACTATCCTTTCCCGCTCAGTTTTTCGATCTTCGATGGCGGCTTTTGGAGGAGGCGGTCGAAGTCGGGGCGGTCTTGGGCGGTCGGGTCGTCGGGCGGCCTGATCTCGTAGATAGTGTCGGAGATGCGACGGTAGCGAAAACTATCTGCCACCTTGATTAACTCGTGCGTCTCGTCGCCGCGCCAACTGTCGGTGAACCAGAAGCGCGGATCGATGTCCACGAAGACGCGGCGGCCTTCTTCCAAATAATCCTCGATCACTGCGGCGAGCCGCGAGCCGGGCCAGCCGCCGCCCGTCCCGATCACGTCCCAATTTCCAGAGCCGATGCCGCGATAGTAAGTGACGGAGACGGTCTGCCCGCCCGCTATCACGACTGCATCGTTGGGCAACAGCGCGAGCCGCGCGCGATATTCTTTCGTGATCCCGTGACTCTCAATCGTCGGCCACGAGTACGGATAAAATGCCGCGCCGATCACGAGCGCGATGAAGACGACGCCCGCGATCACGACGATGAAGCCACGCCGTTCATCCCCGCGCCGCCGCGTCTCGGCGCGCACGAAATAATCGGCGGCGAGCGGGATCACGCCCATCAATCCCGTCAGCAGATAGCGACCGTTAATCACGGTGCTGTAATGCGAGATGAGGGAAACGTTGGCGCAAAAGCCGATGATGGCTAATGCCAACAACGACGTGAAGCCGCGCTCGCGCCATTCGCGGTAAGCCGCGACGGGCAGGATGACGAAGACGAGCGGCGCGGCGACGAAGAAGAAGGAAAAGAGCGGCGCAAAATTCCTGATCGAGACCGGATGCACGCTCTCTTCCATCCGCATCGATTCGACCCAGCCGTACCACGCCCCGCGATAACCGCCGATGTCAAAAAAATAATAAGCCGCGAACGGCCCCAACGCGCAGATGAAAAACAAGCCGCACGCCGCCGCCGTCACTAACAGATCGCGCTTGCTCAAGCGCCACCCATACAAGACCGGCCCGATGACCAACCACGCGCCGTAGAGCGCCGCCACTTCGCGGATATTGGTCCCCAAGCCCAAGAGCGTCGCACCGATCAAAACCAACCACATGCGCTTTTGTCGCAAGCCCCGCACATGCAGAAAAAGCGCGAAGGCCAGCCACAGCAGCGATGGAATCTCCGTCATCGCCTGCCCGCTATAGACGATGAAGAACGGCGACAGCACAAGCGACAATGCGGCCACCGTCGCCGTCCGCATTGAATCTGTCAACTCGCGCACCAGCGCCCAAC
>JALZKK010000083.1 GCA_030859285.1 Acidobacteriota bacterium
GCCATAACCTCATCTTTGGAGACTTTGTGCCATAAAGGAAGGATAACTTTTTCGCCTATCATCTCCTTTGCAACAAGTCCATCGAGTTCGTACTGCGGCCAATTCTTGGAAAAGAATGCTGGTGACAACACTACTATACCGAATTTTGAGTTCGCCAGACCTTTATCAATCGAACGCCTAAGACTGTCGCCAACCTTAAGTTGGAAATCGTCATACCAAACCGAAAAGCCTGCCTCCCTCAATCTCACTGCGAGAGGCCGAACTAAATCTTCCTTGTCTTCATAAGCGTGAGAAATAAAAGCATCATAAGCCTCGGCACGCACAAATGCCATCAGCTCATCGCCGCTGGGAGTTGGAAAGGATGTAAATCGTACTTGATTAAGAGCTGGTTGCAAAATTAAAGCAACCGTCGCACATCACTATCTGAAAAGTTAATTTTGCAACCAGCTCTAAGTAAATCACCCTGTCTTCGCCTAGACTCAGCCTCTCTTCGCTTGAAAGAATCAAGCAGTTTTTTCTGCTCGTGTTCCTGCTCACGGGACCGTTCCTGTTCATACTTGTAGAGTTGTGAAGTTTTATCCGCGAGCTGTTTCGTTAGGTCTGCTTTTTTCTTCTGGATCGAAACAATGTCACGCTCGATTCGCTCTACCTCTCGCTGTTTACACTGTAATGATGATGGGCTGGTGTAGCGAGTGGTGCTTTGCTTAATTTGAGAGATGCGCTCAGATTTTGACGCCTTATTTCGACTCTCGTCTGTCAGCTTCCGCTGTAGAGAAGAAATGTCGCGTTGAGTGCGTTCAATGTTGCTCTGAATGTAGTGTATGGACATGGGCTTTAATTCGACTCGTACTTAAGAAATCAGGCGCTCAACTCTGGTAGTTGAACGCCTGATAAACTTCAAACGAAATTTGAATACTTACTTCCGCTTGCTACGTCCGCGAGTCTCTGTGCCGGGGTGGCTGAATTGGGTGTAGGCAACGCGGAATAGTTCGGAGAGAGCGGCGGCAGTTTCGGGCGTCAAATTGCGGTCGGCGCGCAGGTGCGCTTCGACGATTGACGGCATTGATTCTTGCGGGAAGTAGATGACCGGCTTGGCTTCGTCGCCGGTGATCTGGCGACCGCTCATAATGCGCTCCATCGGCATGTCGAGCCATGCGGTTAAGCGCGCAATGTTGTCAGCGTCGGGTTTGCCCGTGCCGTTCTCGATACGCGAGAGCGTCGAGGCCGAGACGCCCGTCTCATCCGCCACATCGCGCAAGCTCAGGTTCGCATCATCACGCTTGCGGCGGATCGCCCGACCAAGTTCCACTGTATTTACTAGACTTTTTGCTTGTGCCATAACATTTGGCCTCCTTCTTCATGCGCCTTTTTTGCCCTCTCAGTAGCCCGACGGCGGGGCGGCGCGACCTCCTCTAGCCCCAGACCATAACACAAGATAATTTTAGATGCAAGATATTGTTTTATGCTTGCAACAAACCGGGAACAGTGGTACACTGTTTCACGTATGAAACAGTGTGATTCCCCGACAGGGTGAAGCGGGTCGCGGAAGGGGCTGAAGAAGGACGTGAGCGAATACATCTGGGAAACATTCGACAGCTTATTTAAAACGGTTCACCGGCAGGGGCGGCGCTTGGAAGAGTTGGAAGCGCGCGTCGTCGATTTGGAAAGCCGTGTGGCCGAGCGGCACGCGCAACAGCAGCCGAAGGCGGTGCACCACCAGCAAGCTCCGACTTTGAGCGAGATGCCCGCCGAACGTGCGGCCTGAAAATCGTAGTTCTGAAGTTTTTGAGTTTTACGCGGAGGATTTGAGAGATGGCAATAGCAGCAACCGTAAACACCGACAAGAAAATGTTGATGCGCGATAAGCGGGCGCAAGGGATCGCGGCGATGGGCTTAGTGAATCGCGAGGGCGACCGCTTTCGCGTGACGACGCCAAGTTTGCGCGGTCGCCGTTCGAGCTACGAAGTCTGGCGCGACGAGGCGGGCAAGGTGCGCTGCTCTTGTCTCGAATTCGAGGAAGAGTCGGCGCAAGAAGCCGGCTTCCGCTGTGAACATATCCTTGCCGTGAAGCATTCGCTACTGGCGAAGAATTCCGAACCTGTCACGAAGCAGCCACCGGAAAAGCCCGTCGCAGGCGCGGCGGCGCAAAAGCAGGCGGAGACGCCCAACACTGAAGAACCAACCGCATCCGAGAAGCGCGCCGAGCAGCCGGCAGAGCAGATTGCTCAAGCCGACACTTCAGCGCGTTTCGGACGGGAGCCGCAGCAGCTTTTGGCAATGGCGACGATTGAGAGGGCCGCTATTGATCAGCGGTTGACTGCGCTCGCGGATGACACAGACGCAGAGGAGCAAACAGAGATGAATAAGCAACACACAGCATTCGCCCCGGAAGCGCCGGAGCAGGATTTGGATTTTGTGACCGCCGAAGAACATGCGGCGATGAGTGACGCGAGCGCGCCGGTCGTGCCGCTCGCCTTCGCGAACACTTTGCGGCAGTTGCGCCAACCCATCGATCCGAAGCTCGTCAAAACGCGCGAAGGCTGGCGGGATCGCAACGGCAATACGCACATGGTCGAATACGTCGAGTGGCACACGGTCGCCGACTTGCTCGACCGCCTGACGCCAACTTGGTCTCATTCCGTGCGCGGCATCGTGCAGATCAATGACATGGTGGCCGTTACCGCCGCGATCACGATCAACGGCGTAACCCGCGAAGGCACCGGCACAGGCACGGCGGACAACGAGACCGGCATCAAGAAAGCCGAGCATGACGCTTTGAAGCGCGCCGCGATCAAGTTCGGCATCGCGCGTGAGTTGTACCAGCGCGAGTCTGAAGTGATCGAGACTGAAGGACAGGGGCCGCAAGCCGGCGACTTGCCGCGCGATCCGCTCGCGAAGTCGATGAGCGATCTCGTGACGCCGAAACAGCTCGGCATGATCCGCGCTTTAGCTCGTGAGGCCGGCATCGATGCTGATGAAGAGTGCCGCCAACTATTGCGCTGCGGCACGGAAGAACTATCGAAGCGCGCCGCGTCGAGCTTCATCGATTATCTGAAAGGCTTGCAGAGCGCGCAACAGCCGATGCGCCGCGCGAGCTAAAGCGCAGTCGGCAGATGGCAGGAGGCAGACGGCAGTAGAAAGCAATTTGGTAACTGCCATCTGCTGACTGCTCACTGTCAAGGAGGTTTGAGAGATGATTGCAGAAGAGTTGATTCAGGAACGGCCTCTGACGTTCGAGCTTGATTACGCCGACGAAGCGGAAACGAGTGTCGATTTCGCGGGCGCGGCTGAAGCAGTTGAGCAGGAAAAAGAGACGACTGAGGCGCGCTCGAAGAAGGCGCAGATTCTTGCGCTTTATGAGAACGGGACAAAGGACATCGCGCAGATCGTGCGGCGGGTCGGTGCGCGCCCGTCTTACGTCGCGCAAGTCTTACAGAGCGCCGGTCATCTGACCGGTTATTTTGATCTCTACACGACGACGGCGCGCGAGCAGAATATCTACTCGCGTTTCTTCCGCAACGTGCTGTCGTTCAAAACAATCGAAGCGTCGCGCGAGTCGGTGCAGAAGATCGACCGGCTTTACAACTATTTCGAGCGTCTCGGCGACCGCGCCGGGCAGCATCAGGCGATGGTCCTCGCCCTGACGGGCAAGAACCGCGCGCGCTGGAGCGGGAAGCACGAAGAGGCGCAGATTTTCAGCGAGTGGCTGGCCGCTCACTGAAGAGGTGCGGCTGTGGCGAGAGATGATCCCCCACATCTCTCGCTCTAGTCGCAGAGAACTAGCAGAGGGCGGGTTTGAAAGGTGAGTTGTTCCTGACGGGGAGGCTCACCTTTTTCTTCTTTCTTCCACAGTGACAAACCCTCGCCGTATGGTGGAAAGACCGAAGGGCAGTTATCAATTTACATCACCCTTGAAGAGGAGAAAGATCATGGCTGAACAAGCAACCGCACACGAAATGCCCGCGCATGGAACCATCTGTT
Source organism: Acidobacteriota bacterium (assembly GCA_030859285.1). Taxonomy (GTDB): domain Bacteria; phylum Acidobacteriota; class Blastocatellia; order Pyrinomonadales; family Pyrinomonadaceae; genus JACCRA01. The sequence continues at coordinate 3,982 of JALZKK010000083.1, forward strand.
GGAACGAGTTGACCACCAAAAACGTGGAAGCCGCTAAGAAATTCTACACAGAACTCTTCGGCTGGACGCTGACCAAAAGCGAGGCCGCCGGAGTTGACTACACGGAGTTTCAAGTCGGCGGACGCCCTTTCGGCGGCATGTTTCAGATGACGCCTGAGTTTGGCGATGCGACTTCGCACTGGATGGCATACGTCGCCGTTGATGATGTCGATGCGGCGGCCCGGCGCGTCGAAGAATTGAGCGGCAAAATCTGCGTACCGCCGACCGATATTCCGAACGTCGGACGCTTCTGCGTGATTACCGATCCGACAGGCGCGACCATCTCACTCATCACTCTGCGCGGCAGCCAGTAACCCACCGCCCGCGCGCGTCGCCGTCGCAGGACCCGCTTTTCGAGAGGCGCGTTGAAGGTCTCTTCAACGCGCCTCTCAAGAACTTCCCCCACACAATTCTTGAGACTGTAATTTCCAACTCGACGGGGGTAGAAGATTATGCTGAGAGTGGTTCATCGTCTAATTTCCACGGCTCACTTTCTCCATCTTTTGCAGAGAGTTCTGTAACATACTGGCTATATCTTTTGTCCCTTCGGATGAGGGGACCAACGTTAATGCCTGCAAAGAACGAAGATTTGCACGGTAACGTGCCGGACAAAGCGGAGGTCGCTTTGATCTTGATCGATGTCATCAACGATCTGGAGTTCGAGAGGGGCGAGGAAGTGTTGCGTCAAGCGTTGCCGATGGCGGAGAAGATCAAAGTGCTCAAGCGGCGGGTCAAGGAGGCGAGCGTTCCTGTCGTTTACGTCAACGATAACTTCGGCAAGTGGCAGTCGGACTTTAGCAAGCTCCTCAAGCATTGTCTCGAAGACGGCGTCTGCGGCCAGCCGCTCGCGGAGTTGCTGCGTCCCGAACCGGATGATTATTTCGTGCTGAAGCCGAAGCATTCCGGTTTCTTTTCCACGACGCTCGATATTCTGCTCGGCTACCTGCAAGTTAAGACGCTGATCATGACCGGGCTGACCGCCGACATCTGCGTTTTGTTCACAGCAAGCGACGCTTACATGCGCGACTTCCACCTCGCTATCCCGGCGGACTGCGTCGCCTCCGCCGACCCGGAGGAGACCAAGCACGCGCTCGAACACATGCGGCGCGTGCTGAAGGCCGACACGAAGCCGTCAACCGAGATCGACTTTGGGAGTTGAAGCGCGGGCGGGAGCAAGAGCCACCACCTAAGCCGTAGCCGCAGGCCTAGCGATTCGCGGAGGACGATTGAAAGCCAACTCCTCTGCGCCCGAAGATGGCAGGCCGCGATGTGAGCAGCCGCGAAGACGCGAAGGAAGTGGCGTTCGTCACTGGCGGGACCAACCGGATTGACGAGGTTGAGATCGAAAAGGCTTGAGGAGGCATGAGATGTCCAGTGTGAAGCGCATCGGCGATGTGGAGATCAATCAGGACCTTGATTTCCAGCGACTGGTGTGGACGGTGCAGCGCGTCGGATGGGTGGTGACGGCTCTCCTGATTGTGGCGGCGTTGCTCGGATTGTTCGGGCCGGGACCCTTGAGCTGGGCGACGGCTGGCGAGGGTGGCGCGCCGTTGCGTCTGGAATACAATCGCTTCGAACGTTATTTGGCACCGACGACTTTGCGCGTCCACACCGGCGCGGGCGCGGGGCGCGAGGGTCAGTTGAGAATCTGGCTGGATCGAACATATCTCGAAGGCGTGCAAGTCGAAAGCGTGACGCCACAACCGGACAGCGTCGAGGCCGGGACAGACCGCATGACCTACGTCTTTCAGATGCCCGATCCTAATGGGTCGACCGCGATTACCTTCAACCTTCTCACGCAACAGATTGGAACGCTCCGTGGTCGGGTCGGCCTCGCAGAAGGGCAGACCGTCACTTTCACACAATTCGTCTATCCTTAGAGGAGGACACTCATGGATGCTGTCATCCGCTCCGCCGCCATCTACCTCTTTCTACTGATCGTCTTTCGTATCAGCGGCAAACGTTCGCTGGCTCAGATCACGACCTTCGATTTTGTGCTGCTGCTGATTATCGGCGAAGCGACCCAACAAGGATTGTTGGGACAGGACTTCTCGATCACCAATGCCTTCATTGTCATCCTGACTCTAATCGGGATCGACATCGGTTTGTCGCTGCTCAAGCAGCGGTCGCAGAGTTTAGAGAAGCTGATGGACGGCGTGCCGCTCATCATCCTTGAGAACGGACAGCCGCTTAAAGACCGGATGAATAAGGCGCGCGTGGACGAGGGAGACATCCTCGAAGCCGCGCGCGAGTTGCAGGGACTAGAGCGGCTCGAACAAATTAAGTATGCAGTCCTTGAGCGCGACGGCAGGATCAGTATCGTGCCGAAGCAATAACAGAGCAGGACATGACACGGCGAGTGCCGGATTACCGGCTCCGCGACCAAAGGAAAGAGGCCGCCTCTCGTCGGAGAAGCGGCCTCTTTCAGTTTTCAATTCTGCGCCGAAGTTTACTCGAATGACTTCTGCTGCGGGTTGCGCCCGCGCTGCGCCGCCGCGGCTAACTCTCTGGCTCGCGGTAAGACTTCGACGGCTTTCGTCACTTGCGGATCATCGAATACTTGCATCCGTCCGGCTTTGACTGTGCCGTAAGTGGCGGTCGAGATGTCGGAGCGGATTTGGCGCGCGAGATGATCGCGATTCTTGTCGAGTTGCGCTTCGGTGTATTTGTAATCGTCACTGTGATCAGCAACGAAATTCTTGAACGCTTTGAACAGATTATCAGTCACGGGATATTCATCGGCCTTCAACTCGTGATCGAATTCAATCGGGCGCTGTAGTTTGTAAGATTCGAAGCCGGCGATGCGTCCGTTGACCAGTTCGCGAACAAAGGCGAAGACCGGATCGATGTTCATTCGTTGCTGCGCGACACTGAGCAAGCGCGGCTTGACGGCCTCGTCAGGCGCGATCCCGCCGCCGCCATAGACGACGCGGCCCGTGTCCGTGCGGCTCTCCGGCCCGTTGGGCTTTGCGGGTTGAGCCGCCGCGCCCTCTTCGACGTCTTGGCTGCCGAGGCCGCCGCGCGTGTAATAATCGTAGAGACCTTCAGCCGAATAGTCGCGCTGGATCAAGCGGCCCGACGGTGTGTAGTACTTCGATGAAGTCAGCGTCAAAGCTGTGCCATATTCCAATGGAATAATGCTCTGCACCAGCCCCTTGCCGAATGTCGTTTCGCCGATGATCAAAGCGCGGTCGTGATCCTGCAATGCGCCGGCGACGATCTCAGAAGCCGAAGCCGAATTGCGGTTGACGAGGACGACAAGCGGGATGTTATCGGGTGCGCTGTTCTGCGAGATCAAAGTGCGCTCGCCGCTCGCGCGCCCGCGCTGCGAGAGAATCAGTTGACCACGTTGCAGGAAACGCTCGGCTACCTTGTGCGCTTGATCGAGCAGGCCACCTGGATTGTTCCGCAGATCGAGGACGAGAGCGGACATCCCCTTGCCCTTCAATTCGTCGATGGCGTCATTGAATCGTTCGGCAGTGTCGTAGTTGAAGCCGCGCGTCATGTCGATGTAGCCGACGCCGGGCTTAACCATGTAGTAATCCGGCACGGTCGGCTGGCTCACGGCATCGCGGATAATCTCGACCGTCTCGTTCTGGCCGCTCGCGGCGCGCTCGACCGTCACCTTGACCGTTGAGCCGCGCGGCCCGCGCAGCCGGTCGCGCACATCGCTCGAAGGCTTGCCCTTGATCGATTCGCCGTTCACTTCGACGATCTTATCGCCGAAGTGCAGGCCGGCTTTGGCCGCCGGCGACTTGTCGAAAGTGGACAGGATGTAAGTATCCTGCGAGCCTTTGATCTTGCGGTCGCCGATGGTTGCGCCGATGCCGAAATACTCCGAGCGCCAATCGTTCCGCAGCTCTTCAAATTCCTTCGCGTCGTAATAATTCGAGTGCGGATCGAGCGAACGCAGCATTCCGATGATCGACGACTTGAAAGCCCCGTTGTAATCGATCTTCTGGCCGTCAACGTAGTTGTCCTGCACGATGCTCAACGCTTCCGAGAAATCTTCTTCAATGGCCGAAGTGGCCTCCGACGGCAACTTCGGTCGCTCGCGCATCTGCCGCCCGGAGGGGCCGGCGACGTTCGGCGGCGTGCGGCGATTGGGAGTTGTATTTTGTGCTAGAACAGATGGAATTGAAAGCGCGACGAGCAACAGCGCGTGAAGCGCGAGAGATAGTTTCTTTTTCACTACGGGCAAACCTCTTCAAAAATTTGAGACCCGGTCGGAACGGCCAATATCCACGCCCGGACGACCGCTTCCGGCGGGATTTTTGTATAGTACCTTGATGAGCCGGACGGCGGCAAGGTTGTTTCTCCGAACGGATCAGAAGAGAGGTTTCTGAGTTCCGTGAAGTGTACGGATGATTTTCACCACAGAGGCACAGAGACACAGAGAAATCAACTGAGGGGTGAGGAATAATGAACAATAAATGAAGACAAATGCTTGCTGTCTTTATTCGTCATCCCGCATTTCCATTTATCATTTGTTCTCCGTGTCTCTCCGGTCTCTGTGGTGAATCCCCTGTGATCAGTTTCGATTTAGCCGCCGCGCGCATGATGCAAGCGAGGTCAATTTGCTTGTCCGTTTCCGGTCAACTACAATGCTCGGAAGTGAACTGTCACCGCCTCTCAGACGTTGTCTTTCGTGCCTCTGCGGAAGCGGCGCATCTTGATTGAATGGACAGTAAGGAGATTCAACGCATGAGCAACCCATACGAGCCGGCCAAGCCGCCGCAGCCCGTCGAGCCGATTGACGATCTGATGATTCGCGAAGACGACGATCCGCGACACGATGGCGAGCGCGTCTCATCTTCAGTGCGCGACATCGCCTCGCGCATTCCCGAATCTTTAAGCTCCATCGGACGCGACATCAGCCGCACCATCGAGCGTGCGATCTCGGCGAAGGATGATTATGTCGTCGCGGTCAAAGTCTCGCCCGAAGCGCAAGAGAAATTAGAAAATCTCGTGCAGGCCGGCGTCTTTCACAACCGCGCCGAAGCCGCCGCCTTCCTCATCGACGAAGGCATCAAATCGCAGAGCGCCCTCTTCGAGCGCGTTCAACAGAAACTTTCCGAGATCGAGCGCCTGCGCGCCGAGTTGCGCGGCATGATCAACCAATCCCCGTGACGAGTAATGAGCAAAGACGAATTTTTATCTCGTCACTCGCCACCCGTCACTGAAGTTGTTAGCTCATCACTCGTCACTCGTTACTGCACTTATGATGCTGCCGCCAATTCCCATCGAACAATTCGCACTAGAGAACGGCCTGCGCGTCGTCCTCAGCGAGGATCATAGCGTCCCGGTCGTCTCCGTCACGGTTTATTATGATGTCGGCTCGCGCAACGAGCGCGAGGGGCGCACGGGCTTCGCGCATCTCTTCGAGCATATGATGTTTCAAGGCTCGGAGAATGTCCCGAAGGCCGCACACTTCCAGTACATTTTCAACTCCGGCGGCACGATGAATGGGACCACTTCGAGCGAGCGCACTAATTATTACGAGACGCTGCCGGCGAGCCAATTGCCGCTTGCGCTCTGGTTAGAGAGCGACCGGATGCGCTCGCTCAAAGTGACGCAAGAGAATCTCGATAATCAGCGCAACGCCGTGCAAGAAGAGAAGCGGCTCAACTACGACAATCGTCCATACTCGAACGCCTTCCTGCGCTTGAACGAGATGGTCTTCAAGAACCCGGCTAACGCGCACTCGACTATCGGCTCGATGGAAGACCTCGACGCGGCGACCATCGAAGACGTGCAAGAATTCTTCCGCATTTACTACGCGCCGAATAACGCCGTCCTCTCCATTGTCGGCGACTTCAATTCGGCGGAAGCCCGAAAACTCGTCGATAAGTATTTCGCGTCGTTCTCGCCGCAGCCCGTCCCGCCGCTTGTCGATACGGACGAACCGCCGGAAGTGGCCGGGCGGCACGAAACGTATCTCGATCCGTTCGCGCAACTCCCCGCTTTAATGTTGGGCTGGAAAGCGCCGGCGCGGCGCGCGTCAGACTTTTATCCGCTCGCGCTCGCCAGCGAACTCTTACTCGAAGGTGAAAGCTCACGTCTGTATCAGAAGCTCGTCAAAGGCGACGAGTCGGTCGTCGGCGTGCAGGGCGGCATCGGCGAACGGCGCGGCCCTTCGTCGCTCTATCTCTTCGCGATCCCGAAGCCCGGCCAAGCGACCGCAGATATTCACCGCGCGATCAACGACGAGATCAAGCAACTTGCTACCGCCGGGCCGACCGCCGAAGAGATGGAAAAGCTCCGCAACAATCTCTTAAACGATGCCGTGCGCGGACGGCAATCGACGATGTACCGCGCCCAAC
>JALZKK010000117.1 GCA_030859285.1 Acidobacteriota bacterium
ATCACCGGCCTCTAATTCAAGCTCGGCGGCGAGGCTTTCAGGCGCGACCGCTGTGACTTCGACACCGCGCCGGCGCAACTGCGTGACGGCGGGCGTAACAGCAAATTCGTACATCTCTCAAACTCTCTGCAACTAAAATCCGCAAGGACGGGAATCCGGCCCCTCAAGCAACCGCTCAGTATGGTCGAAGCCGCGCGGCAGTTCAAGCGCGCACGGTTAAAGAAAAAGGCCGCCTCGCAATCAAGGGCGGCCTCTCTACCTAAAGCACAATCTGAATCATTCGCCGACGGCTCATGAACTCGCCCGTGAGCTGCTCGCCGCGCCGCCCGTGAGCATTTGATCGAGCGGCGTGTATTCCAAGCCTTGCGCGACGGCGACGGCTTCGTAAGTGAGTTTGCCGGCGTAAGTATTGACGCCTTCTTTTAATCCGTTGTCGCTCGCGATGGCTTCGAGGAAGCCACGGTTGGCGAGTTTCAAGGCGTAGGGCAGCGTCGCGTTCGTTAGCGCAAAGGTCGAAGTGCGCGGGACTGCGCCGGGCATGTTGGCGACGCAATAGTGCAGCACGCCTTCCACATAGAAGGTCGGATCGGAGTGCGTGGTCGGATGCGTCGTCTCAATACAGCCGCCCTGATCGACTGCGACATCGACGATGACTGAGCCGTTCGGCACGTCTTTGAGCATCGCTTTCGTGATCAACTGCGGGGCCGCCGCGCCGGGGACCAGCACCGCGCCGACGATCAGATCGGCCTGCGAGATCGCGCCGTGAATCGCATAGGCCGAAGAAGCCAACGTCGTGATCCGCGAGAGGAAAATGTCGTCCAACTCGCGCAACCGGTCGAGGTTGTTATCGATGATCGTGACTTGCGCGCCCAGCCCGACGGCCATCTTCGCGGCATTGGTCCCCACGACGCCGCCGCCGATGATCACGACGCGCGCCGCCGGCACGCCCGGCACGCCGCCCAGCAATACTCCGCGCCCGCCCTTCATCTTCTCAAGATAGGTCGCGCCGACCTGAATCGCCATCCGCCCCGCCACTTCCGACATCGGCGTTAAGAGCGGTAAAGTCCCGCGCCGATCCGTGATCGTCTCGTAAGCGATGCCCGTCACCTTGCGCTCCAAGAGTTGCTTCGTCAATTCGTGATCGGGCGCAAGATGCAGGTAAGTAAAGAGCAGTTGGCCCTCGCGCATTCGCGGGTATTCGGGCGCAATCGGCTCTTTCACTTTAACGATCATCTCGGCTTGCGCCCACACATCATCGGCGGATTCAAGCAGCGTCGCGCCGGCGCGCTCGTACAATTCATTCTCGAAGCCGGAGCCTGCGCCCGCGCCACGCTCAACGACGACCTTGTGTCCCGCATCCGTCAACGCACGCACGCCTGCCGGCGTCAATCCGACGCGATACTCGTTGTCTTTGATCTCCTTGGGGAGTCCAACAATCATGGCTCTTCGCTCCACATCATCTGCATTGATTGATAGAACTTGTCTCGAACAGTCGCTGACGAAGAAGAAAATTTGTGCCAACTCATTTTAAGTTTCAACTGTCGCTGCCTCTATGGCACATCTACCGCATCGATCTGCGCGCGTTGGAGCTTGCCGCTGTAGTCCACGTAAATTGATTTCCATTCGGTGAAAATGTCGAGGACTTGCGTGCCGGCTTCGCGGTGGCCGTTGCCCGTCGCTTTGGTCCCCCCGAAGGGCAGGTGGACTTCTGCGCCGATGGTCGAAGAGTTGACGTAGAAGATGCCGGTGTACATGTCGTTCATCGCGCGGAAAGCGCGGTTGACATCCTGCGTGTAGATCGCAGCCGACAAACCGTAGCGCACGCCGTTGGCGATCTCGACCGCTTCTTCCAGAGAGTTTGTCGGGATGACGGCGGTGACGGGGCCGAAGATTTCCTCTTGGGCGATCCGCATTTCGGGCGCGACATCGACGAAGACGGTCGGCTCGATGAAGAAGCCGTTGGCGTGCGCCGCGCCGGTGTCCAGACGGTTGCCGCCCGCCGCGAGGCGCGCGCGATCCTCGCGTTGGCCCACTTCGATGTAACCCATAATTTTGCTGACGGCGTCGGCGTTAATGACTGGTCCCACGTCCGTCTGCGGATCGGCCCCGTTGCCGACGCGCAAAGTCTGCACCCGCTCGACGAGTTTGGCGACAAACTTTTTATAAACTTTCTTGTGGACGACAACTCGCGAAGAGGCCGTGCAGCGTTGGCCGGAAGTGCCGAACGCGCCCCAGACCGTGCCTTCAATGGCAAGGTCGAGATCGGCGTCTTCCATCACCATGATGACGTTTTTGCCGCCCATCTCCAGCGAGCAGATCGCGTTGCGCTCGGCACACGCCGAGGCCACGATGCGGCCGGTCGCGGTTGAGCCAGTGAAAGAAATCAGGCGCACGTCTTTGTGCCCGGTCAAAGTTTTACCTGCCGGATCGCCGTAGCCCGTCACCATATTGACGACACCGGCGGGGATGCCGGCCTCTTCGCACGCTTTGACGAGATTGTAAGTAGAGAGCGGCGTGTCTTCCGCCGGCTTGATGAC
>JALZKK010000119.1 GCA_030859285.1 Acidobacteriota bacterium
CACCGAAAAGATTTTCAACTGGCCCGGCCTCGGCCTGCTCCTCATCGACGACGGCATCAACAAACGCGACTACCGCCTCGTGCAAGGCTGCGTGCTGGTGATCAGCATCACCTACATCATCGCCAACTCGCTGACGGATATTGTTTATCGCTGGCTCGATCCGAGAATCAGATTGTCGTAACAAGCTGAATACTTGTTGCTTCTACTGAGTCCGTTATAATCCAAGTCCAAATGACGAAGAGAAATAACAGACCTACCTTTGATGAGTTGATGAACCCTTTGCTCAAGGCGGTTCGTGACTTGGGCGGTTCAGGTTCTGTTGATGAAATTTATGAAAAGGTCGCCGAGAACTTACATTTGCCTGAAGCTGTCCTAAGCGAGCCTCATAATCCAGAAACCGGAAATCAAACGGAGATTGAATACCGGCTGGCTTGGGCAAGAACTTATCTCAAGAAATACGGCATTCTCGAAAACTCCAGTCGTGGCGTTTGGGCAATCACGCAGAGCAGTTCTGCTGTTGAAGAGGTCGATCCCAAGGAAGTTGTTCGTTTCGTTCAAAAGCTTGATAAGCAACAGAGAGTATCCCAAGAGAAAAAGAGTGTCCGAGAGATCGTTGATGATACCCCAGAAGAAGTTCAGTCTTGGCGGGCGACTCTACATTCAATCTTAACGAAGCAACTTGATCCAGCCGCTTTTGAGCGTCTTGTAAAGCGGCTGCTTCGTGAATCAGGCTTTACACACGTTGAAGTAACCGGAAGAACTGGAGATGGTGGTATTGATGGAAAAGGCATCGCAAAGATATATGGCTTTCTGAGCTTTCATGTCGTCTTTCAGTGTAAAAGGTATCAAGGCACAATTACGGCAAGCCAGATTCGAGACTTTCGTGGTGCAATGGCTGGTAGAGCGGACAAGGGGCTATTTATTACGACAAGCTCGTTCACACGTGACGCAATCAAAGAAGCCACTCGTAATGGTGCGCCGCCGATAGATTTGGTGGATGGCGACCAATTGGCCGACAAGTTGAAAGAGCTTTCTCTTGGAATCAAGAATGAGGTTGTTGAGAAGATTACCGTTGAAGAAGAATGGTTCAAAAGCATATAAAGTTGGACCGCAACCTAACACACATGCAGCAGACGCGAAATTAGCGAGTCTCTCCGCGTTAACTTGGCCGCACAGGAGTTGTGTGCGCGTAGCTGATGGCGGGTGTTAAAAACTTGTCTCGCCTCTTCACTCGTCACTCGTCACTCCTTTTATGAACCGTTTAGCCATCATCGGACTCGTCTTCATCGCGCTGCTAGTCCTCGTCGCGCTGTTCGCGCCGGTGTTGGCGACGCATGATGTGGGGGCGACTGATTTGTTGTTGCGGTACAGGCCGCCGTCGGCGGAGCATTGGTTGGGGACGGACGCGACGGGGCGGGATATTTTTTCGCGGGTGATTTATGGGGCGCGGATTTCTTTGCGCGTCGGGCTGGTGGTGGTGTCGGTGTCGGCGGTGGTGGGGACGATCATTGGTGCGTTGGCGGGTTATTACGGCGGGTGGATTGACCGTTTGGTGTCGGGCTACATCTTCAATGTGTTCCTCGCGTTTCCGGGTTTGCTATTGGCGATTGCGATGGTGGCTTTTTTGGGCGCGGGGTTGAATAAGTTGATCCTCGCGTTGTGCGTGATCGGGTGGGTCGGTTACGCGCGGGTGATTCGGGGGCAGGTGTTGAAAGTGCGCGAGTATGATTTCGTGCAGGCGGCGCGGGCGTTGGGGGCGAGCGATCTGCGGATTCTGTTCGTCCACATTTTGCCGAACGCGATCCAGCCGCTCATCGTGCAGGCGAGCCTCGGCATGGCGGGCGCGGTGCTGGCGGAAGCGACGCTCTCGTTCTTGGGTTTAGGCGTGCCGCCGCCCGCGCCGTCGTGGGGCGTGATGCTCGAAGAGGGGCGCGACCTCTCGACGCTGCAATCCGCGCCTCACGCGCTCCTTGTGCCGGGCATCGCCATCGCGTTGACGGTGCTGGCCTTTAATTTCGTCGGCGACGGGCTGCGCGAGTATCTCGATCCACGACAAAGGAAGCGTTAAGCGGCGAGCAGGAAAATTTTTAACCACGAAGCTCACGAAGGACACGAAGCGCACGAAGCGGACAATTGGAAAGGATCGTTAACCATTTCCTTTTCTTTAGCTTCGTGTCTTTCGTGAGCTTCATGTCCTTCGTGGTTCAAATTCTGCAATCCGCCCGTCCGCAATTGATATGCTGCGCGTCTTCTATACACCTCGTTATTACGCGGACATCGGCGAAGGGCATGTCTTTCCGATCCGTAAGTTTGAGTTGGTGCGAGAGCGTCTGCTGCGAGAAGGCACGCTGCGGACTGCCGACATTGTTGAGCCGCAGCCCGCGCCGCTCTCTGATGTGCTATTAGTTCACACAGAGGATTACGTGACTCGCCTGCGGGCCGGGACGCTGACGCCGCGCGAGATCAGGCGGTTGGGCTTGCCGTGGTCGAAGGCTCTCGTGCGGCGTTCGTTTCTCGCGGCGGGCGGGACGATTGGCGCGGCGCGTTGGGCGTTGGAAGCGGGCGTTGGGTCGAATCTCGCGGGCGGAACTCATCATGCTTTCCCAGAGCGCGGCGAAGGCTTCTGTGTGTTGAATGACGTGGCGATTGCGACCCGCGTGTTGCAGCGCGACGAATTGATCGGACGCGCGGCCATCGTCGATTGCGATGTGCATCAAGGCAACGGGACGGCGACGATCTTCGCCGAAGATAATTCGATCTTTACTTTCTCCATGCACGGCGCGAAAAACTATCCCCTCTTCAAAGCGCGCTCGACGCTTGACGTGGAATTGCCGGACGAGATGGGCGACGCAGAATATCTTGAGACGCTCGCACGACATTTGCCGGAAGTGTTCGCGCATCAACCCGACATCATTTTTTATCTCGGCGGGGCCGATCCATACGTGGGCGACAAACTCGGCAGGCTCGCGCTCTCGCTGGCAGGCTTGCGTGCGCGCGATGAGTTGGTGTTAAGCGAATGCCGCTCACGGCGCGTGCCAATCGTCACGGTGATGTCAGGCGGTTACGCGATGGACATCAACGACACGGTGGAAATTCATTGCAACACGATCCGCGCGGCTCGCGGCGTCTTCGACGCGGTTCAAAGTTCAAGGTTCAAAGTTAAGAGCAGCTTTGAACTTTGAACCTTGAACTTTGAACTTATGAAAATAACAGTTATCGGCAGCGGCTTCGGCGGGTTGGCGGCGGCGATCCGATTGCAGGCGCAGGGGCATGAGGTCACGATCATTGAGAAGCGTGACGGGCCGGGCGGGCGGGCTTACGTCTATGAACAGGACGGCTTCGTGTTCGACGGCGGGCCGACGATCATTACTGCGCCGTGGATGATCCACGATTTGTTCACGCTCTGCGGCAGACGCTCGGAAGACTATCTGAAAATGGTCCCGCTCGATCCTTTTTATAACATCCGTTTTGAAGACGGCACGGTCTTTCATTACAACGACGACCGCGAATTTCTGCTCCGGCAGATTCGCGAGTTCAATGCGGCTGATGAAGCCGGGTATCTAAAATTTCTGCGCGCGACTGAGCAAATTTTTCAGAAGGGTTTTGAACTGATCGATAAGCCCTTCACGCGCTTTGCGGATATGGTGAAGGTGATTCCTGATCTCGTCCGCTTGCAGTCGCACAAGTCGGTCGCGGGTCTGGTCAATCAGCACATTCGCGATGAGCGTCTGCGGCAGGTCTTTAGCTTTCACCCGTTGCTCGTCGGCGGCAATCCGTTTCAAAGCACTTCGATCTACGCGCTGATTCATAAGCTCGAACAGGAGTTCGGCGTCTGGTTCGCGATGGGCGGGACGGGCGCGATTGTGCGTGCGCTCGTGCGTCTGTTTGAAGAGATGGGTGGCACGTTGCGGCTCAACACGGAGGTCGAGCGCATCCTTGTCAATCCGCAGAGCCGGCGTGCGAGCGGCGTGCAACTCAAGGGCGGCGAGGTTTTGCCAGCCGATGCGGTAGTGTCTAATGCCGATGTCGCATTCACTTATCTGCGGCTCATACCGCGCGAGTTCCGGCGCAAGAACACTGACCGAAAAGTCGAACGGATGCGTTATTCGATGTCTTTGTTCGTCGTCTATTTCGGTACGGATCGAAAGTATGAAAACATCGCTCATCACGAAATTCTGATGGGGCCGCGCTATCGCGGATTGGTCGAGGACATTTTCCGGCGCAAACATCTGGCTGAAGATTTTTCGCTGTACCTGCACCGCCCGACCGCGACCGATCCCTCGCTCGCGCCGGAGGGCTGCGATTCTTGGTACGTGCTATCGCCTGTGCCGCATCTCGGCGGGACGACCGACTGGCGGCAAGCAGCGCGGCCTTACCGTGATGCGATTATCAAGTATCTCGAAGAGCGTTATCTGCCCCGCCTCTCGCGGCACATTGTCACCGAGCATTACATCGATCCCCTGCACTTCCGGGATACACTTAATAGCCATTTGGGAAGCGCGTTCTCGGTCGAGCCGATCCTCACGCAATCGGCTTGGTTCCGCCCGCACAATCAAAGCGAAGACATCGAGAATCTCTACTTTGCCGGAGCCGGCACGCATCCCGGAGCCGGTTTGCCGGGCGTGATCAGCTCAGGCAAAATCGTCGCCGATTTGATCGGCGGGCAGGCAGGTTGAAAGTCGGAGTGATTTGATGTTCGGGATATTGTGGAAGCTGATCAAAGTCGTCACGCTCGGCGTTCTCGCGTTCGTCGTCTTCTGGATTTTGTATGAGATAGCGACGTTCCCGAACGTCAAGAAGCTGCGGGACAACAACCCGGAGACGACGGCGATGATCGAGGCGCGCGTTGACGAGGCGCGCGCACGTGGCGCGCAGCCGAAGCGCGTGCAGATGTGGATTCCGCTTGAGCGCATCTCGCCGAATTTGCAGCGCGCGGTGATTGCAGGCGAAGACTCAAATTTTTTGGCACACAAGGGCTTCGATTATGAAGCGATTCAGAAGGCTTGGGAGGGAGCGCAGCGCGAGGCGGAGAAGGAAGCGAAAGCGGCGGGCGAGCAAGACGAGTCGAGTTGGATACCGCAGATGCCGAATTTCAAGCGCGGTGCTTCGACCATCTCGCAGCAGTTGGCGAAAAATCTTTATTTAACTTCTGAGAGATCGTTGGTGCGGAAAGCGCGCGAGGCCGCAATCACTTATTTTCTCGAACGCAATTTGTCGAAGCGGAGAATCTTGGAACTCTACCTCAACGTTATCGAATGGGGCGACGGCATTTACGGGACTGAAGCCGCCGCGCGCCACTACTTCAAAAAACCAGCCGCCGATCTGACGCCGAACGAGGCTGCCTTCCTCGCCGCCGTCATCCCAAACCCGCGCACCGTCTTCAACCCACAAACGAACCCGCGCCGCGTGCGCCGCCGCCAACGCATCATTTTGCGCGGGATACCATCGGTGCGGCTGCCGAGCGGAAGTTCATAAAGAGAAAGACCGGCGACGAGGTGGCCGGTCTTTCTGCTGGGGGAGAGTGGGGAGAGCTTCTTAAAGGATGAACTCGCGGGCGAGATCAAGCTCGGCTTTGCGTAGCTCGAAGCGTCCGCGACCAAAGTTTCCGTCCGGTTCAATCGCCAGCACGATGAAGTAGTCAGCGCTCAGGAGGCGCATCACGAACTTCATGTTATCGAGCGAGACGACCATCTCGTTGAGCGCGCCATAGCCCATCGTCTTGCCGGCTCGTTGCGCGTTTCGCAGCAGTTGGTTGAATTCGGCGGCGGCGACATCGAGGTTGGCGTCGCGCCCGGCGTCGAGCAAGTATTTCTCAACGGCGATGCCGTCCATCCCCATGATCAGCGCGCCGAGTGCGCCTTCGGTGCGTTCGAGCGTTTGTTTAAGAATGTCTTTGAAGACCATGATTTCAGTTCCTCTCTGCTAAGTTAAGAGTTGGAAAGTGCGGGGCGCTTTTGTCAGAGGAAATTTCACGCTGGAGGCGCAAAGCAAAACCGCAAAGAAGACGCCTTGAACTTTTCAAATTCTACTTAGGGGCGGTCTGCCGGTGGGTTCACCGGCGGAGTGGTCAAGACCGGGCCGGCCGGCGTGACGATGGCGGGCTGCACAGGTTGTTGCTGCTGCGGCTGAATCGGCACGGGCGTGTTCGATGGCGGGTTGCCGAGCGGGACCGGCTGCGGGATCGTCGTGGTGCGCGTCCGGTCGCTGACCGTGCCGCTCGTCGGGCGTCCCTGATAGTCCGGGCGGTAGATGCGCGGAGTGATGAAGAATAAGATTTCTCCGGTGTTGCGGGTAGTACTCTTGCGCTTGAAGAGATTGCCGATTACGGGAATGCCGGAGAGGCCGGGCGTGCGGTTTTGTATTTCGGCCTCAGTGTCGTTGAGCGCGCCGCCGATGACGGTTGTGCCGCCATCGGGGACCAGCACTTCCGTCTGCATCCGCTGTGTGTCGATGCCCGGTGCGCCAACCGTCGCGATGGCTTGATTGATGGTGTTGTTTTCGGCGACGACGCGAAGAATAACCGTTCCGGCATCGCTGATTTGCGGTGTGACGGAGAGGCGCAGCGGCACGGCAACATAAGTCGTCGTAAAGATGAGCGCACCGCCAGTGCCGCCAGCGCCGGTTTGCGGAGTCACTACCGGGATTTGCTGCCCGGTCTCGATTTGCGCTGGACGATTGTTCATGGCCGTCACACGCGGGGTCGCCACCGTCTTGGCTTGGCCTTTCAGTTCGGCGGCGGTGATCAGCGCGGAGATTTGGGCCGTGCCGAAGATGCCGGTGGTCAGCCCGATGACGGTGTTAGGAGCGGTAGCTCCGAGAGCGCCGGAGGCCGGAGGCGCGTTCGACAGGCCGCCGGGAATGCCGCCGGGAAGCAAGCCGGGCGCGGCGGGCGCGGTCTCGAAAGCTCCGGCTTGGCCACGCGAGCCGAAGACAGCCGCTTGCAGTTGCACGCCGAGATCGCGGCTGAAGTTGCGGTTGGCGATGACGATCCGCGCTTCGATCTCAACTTGCGGCTCAGGCTGATCGAGCAGCGTGATTAACTGGCGAATCGCCGCGATGTTTTCCGGCACGTCGGTAATGATCAGCGTGTTGCTGCGCCCATCAACTTCGACGCTGCCGCGCCGCGAGAGCCGGCGGCTGATGATCGGCAGGATACCTTGATCGCCGCTGCGCCCGGTCGCGTCTCCGCCAGAACCGCCTGAAAAACTCCCACCCGTCGTCCCGCCCGCGAAACCGCCCGCTGAACCGGCGGCTTGCGCCAATGTGCCGACGGCGCGGGCATAATTCAAGCGAATAAATTCGGTGACGAGCGGCGCGGCGTTCAAGCGCCCTTCGTTGATCTGCACTTGTTGAGCAGACTCAGCGGCTAAAACTTCTCTCGTCGCGACACGCAGGATGTTGCCGCTGACGTCGATGCCGAGCCGGTTCGCGCGCAGGATCGAATCGAGCGCGATGTTCCACGGCACGTCCGTGACGTTGACGGTCACGGGAATCGCTCGCACAGAGTTATCAATTACGAAATTCACTCCGTACTGCTCGGTGATATAGTTGAGTATGTCGCGGATGTCGGCGTTGACGACGTTCAAGTTGATCGGCTCGCCGACGAAGCCCGGTTGACCGTACTGCTGACCTTGCGCTTGCGGCGCAACAACGGACGCGGTAGCCGCACGTGACGGAGCAATTGTCGT
>JALZKK010000124.1 GCA_030859285.1 Acidobacteriota bacterium
CGAGTTTTTCGCGCAGGCCGGATTGCATCCGAAAGTCGTGATGGAATTGAGCCGGTTGACTTCGATCAAGCGCATGGTTGAGGAAGAGATGGGCGTCGGGATCGTGCCGTTTCAATCGGCGATAGAACAGATCGCGCAAGGCCGTCTAGTGCGTTGGTGGATCGAGGGCGCGCAGATCAACTCGGAGCTAGGGCTGGCATTCTTGAGCGGCGGCTATCAATCGCCGCTGACGCAGACTATCGTCAAGCTCTGCCGCGAACACTTCGCCAAAGTCAGCAGCGCCGCCGCCGCGCGGAGAAAGTCGCTGAAATCAACGGCGAAAAGTAAGGGGCGAGAAAAAAGCAAAACCGCAAAGAGATGATCCACGAAGTCACCCGAAATAACACGAAGATGCCGACGGCGCGTGCAGTGTTTCAGGCTTCACGCTCTGTTTCAATCACCGTGCGAATAACAGAACCGAGACGAGCGGTGTCTTCGGGTTTGCGGAGGCAGCCTTGCGCGCCGGCTTCTCGCGCTTTGTCGTGATCGAGCAGATCGGCGAAGGCTGTGTAGAACAGGATCGGTGTTTCTTGATCGAAGCTGCGAATTTCCCGGCATACCTCAAGGCCATCCTGATCGGGCAAGCCGATGTCAAGGAGGATCAGCGCGTAAGCATTCGCGCGCGCCAGCGCGAGGCACTCGTCGGCAGTCTGCGCGGTCGTCACTGCAAAACCGTCCTGCTGCAAACTCCACTCCACCAGAGCGCGCGTGTCCGCCGCATCATCCACGAATAGAATTGCCGGTTGTGTCTTGCTCATCAAACGTCCTTTCAAAATTGACGAATGCGGGATAACAAGTGAAGCACTCAATCCTTGGCATTAGCCCAATTCAGGAAAATACGGAGGATTTCTTCGAGCTTTTGCGGCCCACCTGCACCGTGGAACTTTGTATCCTCCACCCAGCAACGTATCCAACCCTTTCAGGCTCAAGGTCTTTAGCTTCCTCAAATTCTCTCCCCTCTAAATCCGTGTTAACGAGATCAATCGTGACTGTCCAGCCGGGGTTGTCGAGAGTTCCAATCGTGACACCATATTGATGTTCCCAGTCTTCGTTACACTGGGATTCGTACCATTTCCGTAAATCCGCCAAAACACTCATACTACTTTCTCATCATCCTTCCAAGTATCTTTTCATCAAATCCGACCAACGCCCTTGCGCTTTCAAAATTAACTCGCAGACTTCGCGCACTGCGCCGAAGCCGCCGGGGAGTTGGGTGATGAAATGCGCGGCGGCGCGCGTCTCCTCGCCGGCATCGGCCACGGCGATTGCCAATTCGACGCGACGCATGAGCGGCACATCCGTCACGTCGTCGCCGACGAAGGCCACTTCCCTTTCCGTTACTCCGGCTCCGGCGAGAACTTCATGAAAATCTTTGATCTTGTCCCAAGTTCCCTGCCGGACGTAGCTGATGCCGAGATCACGAGCGCGCCGCTCGACGGCAACGGAAGTGCGCCCGGAAATAATGCCAGAGCGCAGCCCCGCGCGGTGCAGCAACACAAGGCCATGACCATCGCGCGTGTGAAAGCTCTTCTGCTCATCATCATCGCCGATCAAAGTAATGCGTCCGTCCGTCAACACGCCGTCGCAATCCATCAACAGCAACTTAACGCGCGCCGCGCGCTGTTCGAGTTCGACAATCTCACACATCGGCTTCTCCGAAATTGCGGATTGCTGAATCGAAGACAAACCGCCTCTGAAATTTCAGTTCACAGGCTGCCTGCTGTTTTTTCAATCCGCAATCCGCAATCCGCAATTGATTTATCGTACTTCGAAGATCGGAATTTCGACGAGCTTCAATCCGTTGCCCGTGCGCGACAAGATGAGCAAGGCGGTACCGGATTGTTCGCGACCGAGAATTTTGGCCGTCACCGACACGTCGGCGGCGACGCGCTCTGCGCCGAGATTCTCCGTCCGCAGCAGACGGGTCTGCCACACTTCGGGCAGGCTGCCGATGATGCCCTTCGAGAAGTTGACGAGTTCGCCGGGCGCGATCAGAGCGTCGAGATCAGCTTTCCTGCCACTCTTGATCGCGAGATCGAGTTGATTGACAAAAGTGCGGACGGCTTCCTCCGTCGCGGGAGCTTTGCCGGCGGCTTCGGCTTTGAGCCGCGAGGCACGCGCTTGCAAGGTCGGCGCGTAGCCGCCCTCGCTCGACACCGCCGCCGCAAAAAACTGCGCGGCCTCTGCCGGTTGATTTCGTTTGAGCGCGATTTCACCCAAGCCGATGTTGGCCCACGCGAGCGTCGCGGCCAGCGGCAGCGTGCCGTCTAATGCTGCGCGAAATTCGCGTTCGGCGTCATTGAGTTTGCTCTGTTCCAAGAACGCGCGACCGAGCAGGATACGAAACTCCTGCATCAATGGCGCACGGGCGAAACCGGCGCGGGCCAACTCTTCGGCGCGAGCAGCATTCTGTGAAGCCAGCGCGCGCGTCGCTTCATCAAGCGTGTCTTCGAGCGCCGGAGCGTGCGGCGTGGCGTCATTCGCGTAATCGATTTGCGGATAAAGTTTGTCGGGATCGATCTCCGTGCGGACGAGCCGCGCAGTGGTTTTGAACGTCGCCTCACCGAAATCGCGCGCGGGGATCGTCTTCTCAACTGCGAGCCGCTCGCCGCCCGCCGCCATCGCCACGACCATCACGGCCACTTCGACGGGGCCGTTATTCCGCAAAGCGGCGACCCATTCGGCACCGCGCTGTTGCGGCAACCCGACGAGCAAATCCGTCTCGGTCGGCAGATCGAGTTGCGCGTCGAGCAAGCTCTTGATGTTCGCGCCGCCTGACCGCGAGAGCGCGGCGCGCAGTTTCGCTAACGTCAACTCTCGTCCTTCACTGGTCCCTTGCATCTCCGCCCGCAGCACGCCGAAGAAGGCCTCGCGTCCCAGCGCGCGCTCGACCAGCCGCCACACCATCGCGCCTTTATTGGCGACTGACAGATAATAAGTCGGTTCAAGCGGCGTTGTGATCGAGAGCGGCGCATCGCGCCGGGCGACGGCGGCGTAAGCGATTCGTTCGCGCAAGCGTTCAGACTCGGCGGCTTCGCGCCCGAATTGTTTTTCCAGAAACTGCGCGGCGAGATAACGCGTTAAGCCTTCGCGCACAACGCCGCTGCCTTCGCCGCGCACCGGCGTCGCGCCGCCGATCCACATTCGCGCGACCGCTTCGGCGATGAGCATCGCCGTCACCGCGTCGATCTTCTGCCGGCGAAAAGCCGCCGCGTCGAGTAGGAGCGTGCCGCCCATGTCGAAGCCTGCGCCGCGCCGCACGGCCACGAGCCGAACCGGCGCGTCCGGCGCAGGCCCAAGCAGCCCTGCATAAAATGCGCGCGCTGCCGCCGCCAGTGCAAGTAAAGACTCGGCATTCTTTCTTTCCTCAGCGCTCGCGCCCGCGTGCAGCAGCGCACTGATCCCCTTCGACTCGCCCGCGCCTTCGATGGTTTCCCACTTGCCCGTCAAGAAAAACGGCTGCGCGAAAAGTTTCTGCTCGAACGAATTGCCCGCGCTCGCCTGCCCGGACGAGACGACGGTTTCACCGCCGGGCGCGTTGACTTTCACAGAGACCGGCGCGTAATCCGCGCCACGCGAACTGTAAGGTGTGTTCGGCGCGGGATACCAAAACGAGAGCGGAAGTAACTGTGCGCCCTCGACAGAGACGGCGGCCAGCCCCGTATTCTCCGCGAGCGGCAATTTGTAATCGAAAGCGACGTTTACCATACCGCCCG